>JBOIEG010000999.1:0-10759 GCA_050740915.1 Gammaproteobacteria bacterium
GCAGGTAGGGTGTGTCACGATCGCATTGACGGAAGTGGCTCATGCACGCTCGCTCATTGAATCCATTGCCGATCCGATCGGTTTGCACATCAAAAGTTCCGCCTTAAGTCCGACAGGCTCCTAGGAGCCTGTCGGACTTAGGATGAATCTACTACGGCGGTGGGAAATCGGTCCATTTTTCCGATCATTCCCTTCGACTCAGCGCTCAGGGTACGTTCGTTAAATCTAACGCGCTATTCTCAAATGAGCGAAAAACTGCCCTCGATTTCCCACTCGCCTCGCTACGATCCCTTAAGTCCGACAGGCTCCTACACCACCCCGCTATCGTCAACTCATTGACAAAGCAAGGCGTGCATGAACGCTAATGGCTGCTCAGGGAGGCAACCAGCAAGAAACAACCCAAGCCGCCAAGCACCCAGACTAAGCTCGGTACATCCCAAAACGTCCCCAGCACCTCTTGACGCTGCAACAAAAGCGCCGCGCTTAAAACCAGCGCTGAGCCGGCGACACCCCACACCACATGCCGCCTGGCTCGACGGATCTCCTGGCTTAGATGGGCCATCTGTTCGGAATACGTGTGCACCTGCAAGTGACCGTTACGCGCCGTGTCTAACACATCCATTACGGTTTTCGGCAACTCCGGTAAGCGTTCTGCCCACACCGGCACGTTCTCTCGACTGGCCTTGATTAAGCGCTTGACCCCAGCCCGCTCACCCATCCAACGCTCTAACCAGGGTTGCGCTGTGTGCCATAAGTCCAGATCCGGATAAAGCTGCTGGCTGAGCCCCTCGATATTGACCAAGGTTTTCTGCAACAGCAGCAATTGCGGCAGGATCTCCATGTGGAACCGCTGCGCGGTTTGGAACAAACGCAATAATAAGCGCCCAAACGAGACCTCTTTAAGAGGCTGCTCGAACATCGGTTCGGATACGGTGCGGATGGCGAATTCGAAATCATCCACGCGCGTATCGGGCGGCACCCATGCGGACTCCACGTGTAGCTGCGCTACTCTACGATAATCACGGTTCAGAAAGGCCAGGAAATTCTTGGCTAGGTATTGCTGATCGAAATCCGTCAGCGATCCCATGATGCCAAAGTCGACGGGGGCAATACGGATCGGTCGGCCAGCGCTAGCGGGCAAAACAAACAAGTTTCCAGGGTGCATATCGGCGTGGAAGTAACGATCCCGGAACACCTGAGTAAAAAAAATACCCACGGTGATCTCAGCCAGCTCTTTAAGGCCAACCCCGGCCGCTTTCAAAGCGCTGATATCGGCTATGGCAATCCCTTCGATTCGCTCCATGACCATGACATTGCGCCGCGTCAGATCCCATACGATCCCCGGGACATACAAGCTTTCGGAGGCGCTAAAATTTCGTTTAAGCTGAGAGGCGTTGGCCGCCTCGCGGATCAAGTCCAACTCATCTAGGATGATTTTATGATACTCCACCACCACGCGCGTAGGGCGCAGCCGACGTCCATCCTCCCAGTAGCGCTCGGCGAGATCGGCCAGGATGCGAATAAGGCCGAGATCGCGGCGGATCACTTTCTCTATATCGGGGCGGACGACCTTCACCACGACCTTTTTTCCATCTTTGAGGCTAGCCGCGTGCACTTGTGCGATCGAGGCGGATGCGAGCGGTGTTTGGTCAAACTCGGCAAAGACCTGATCCAAAGGGTGTCCGTAAGCTTGCGCGATGATCCTCGACGCCTGTTCGCCATGGAAAGGAGGAACGCTGTCCTGCAACTTACTGAACTCATCGGCTATGTCATCAGGCAACAGATCACGGCGGGTGGACAGGAACTGCCCGAACTTAACGAAAACCGGTCCAAGGTCTTCCAGCACATGAAGCAAGCGTTTGGCGCGGGATTCACGATGTCGACGGGTCCAATTCCAGGGCAACAGGTACAGCAGAAACCGTACCGGACGAAACAAATGGGTAGCCAGAATGATCTCGTCCAACCCATGACGGATGAGCACGCGTTGAATGCCCAGTAACCTGAGGAGCTGGCCGACGCTAATCATCATTCGCTACGCACTAGCCTTTGCAGACGCTGCAAACGCTGCTCCAGTCGGTCCGCGTCGGCGCGCAGCGTGTCTACCGAATCGAGAAAATCCTCCACCTCCGAGCGCTGCGGCAACAAACGAACCTCGTGACGCAAAAATTCAGACACATCGCTTTCCAAGGTCTTCTGGGCTTGCTTTCCCCACCCTCCGATCCTCCGCAGAACATTGCCGAGCTGGCGTGCCGCCACATCGCCGACTCTCTGTGACAGCAGTTCTTCCCAATCGACGTCGAGACCTCGGATCAGCGCCTGAAGATGTTGGCTCAAGGACAAGTCGCCGCTGATTTCTACGTCTCCTGAAAACGTCGCCTGTTGTCTGCCTCGGTCCGTGCCAAGAGCTAGCAAAGCCAGTAGGGTTCCGCGGATCCGTACGTGCACTGGGCCCTCGTACTGTGTTTGCAAGCGGATCCCGTGCGCAGTGGGTAACACGAAGACGGAGGTTTGCAAACCCAGAAGGTCGACTGCCACCACCCGCCCTTGCAAGACGGCTAATCGGGATAAGGTTTCCGGATCGGTGCGCAGCGCCCCGTTGAGCGTGCGCTCAACCAGATCCAGGATCCCGGTAAGCACCACGGCTCCCCCGCCTTATAACTTGTATCCCCGATGCACGGCGACGATGCCAGCGCTCAGGTTGTTCCAGCGTATGTCGCCAAAGCCCGCAGCGGCCATCATTTGCGCGAGATCGCCTTGCTTAGGGAAGGTGCGGATCGATTCCACCAGATATCGATAACTGTCGCCATCCCCTGCGACCAGCGCCCCCAGCCGGGGCAACACGGCGAAAGAATAATGGTCATAAAGCCTGCGCAGCAGCGGCAACACGACGTGCGAGAACTCCAGGATAACCGCCACTCCGCCCGGCCGCAGCACTCTGCACATAGAGGCCAAGGCTCGGCTTCTTTGCGTTACGTTCCTCAGACCAAACGCTAAGGTCAACACGTCGAAGGCGTTGTCTTCAAAAGGCAGTGATTCGGCATTGGCTTGCACATAAGCTAGGCCGCGAACCATACCGCGGTTGAGAAGACGATCCCTGCCCAGACGCAGCATGTCCGCGTTAATGTCGGCTAAAATCACACAACCCTCCGCACCCACGCGCTCCGTTATCAGCGCGGCAAGATCGCCTGTGCCGCCCGCGAGATCGAGCACGGTGTCGCCAGGCCGAATGCCTGCCATCGCGATGGCTAAGCGCTTCCACAAGCGGTGAAGTCCCCATGACATGAGGTCGTTCATCAAGTCGTAGCGGTTGGTAACCGAGGAGAATACCTGGGAGACGCGGCGCGTCTTATCCCGCTCGCTTACCCTTTCAAAGCCGAAATCAGTCGTTTTCATTCGCGATCCGGCGAGCCGAGCAGAGGGGACGGCATGAGGTGGGTTGGTCTCTTGAACAAGAATTCAGGCGACGGGCCGTCGCGGATGGCCCGCTTGTTTTAATGCATCCAGGTAGTCGATCCAGTATCTATTTTGGTTCACCCCCAAATCATAGAGGTAATCCCAAGAGTACAAACCGGTCGAATGCCCGTCGTCGAATACGAGCTTCACGGCGTAATTGCCGACAGGTTCGATGGCCGTGATATTGACCGTCTCCTTGCCCACTTGCAGCACACGGCCCTGTGCACTGTGCCCCTTCACTTCCGCAGAGGGTGAATACACCCGGAGCAACTCGCAGCTCAGCTCGAAACAAGACCCATCATCGAAGCGGATAGCCAGCTTACGCGAACGCTGTTTAAGCTTTATTTCCAGGGGGATCGGCTTCGCGCTGCGTCCCTCCGAGGCGTCGACCACTACAAGATGTACCTGGCCATGTCTTCGTTCTTCAACAGCTCGCCCAAATGCCCGTCGACATAGGCGGCATCCACAACGACCGCCTGTGATCCGTCGCTGCTGGAGGAAAAGGAGAGCGATTCTAGCAAACGCTCCATCACTGTGTACAGGCGCCTGGCCCCGATGTTCTCGCTGCTTTGGTTTACCTGCCAGGCAACTTCGGCGATGCGCGAAATGCCTGTTTCTGTGAACTTCAGCTCAACGCCCTCGGTGGCCATCAATGCGTGGTACTGTTTGCTCAGCGAGGCATCCGGTTCGGTCAGGATGCGTACGAAGTCTCCCACCGTAAGCGCGTGCAGCTCCACCCGATTGGGCAGCCTTCCTTGTAGCTCCGGAATTAAATCCGAGGGTTTGGCCATGTGAAAAGCCCCGGAGGCGATAAAAAGAATGTGGTCCGTCCGGATGACGCCGTACTTGGTGGATACCGTGCACCCTTCCACCAGGGGCAGCAGGTCACGCTGTACCCCTTCACGCGAGACATCCGGCCCACTGTGCTCACCGCGCTTCGCCACCTTATCGATCTCGTCCAGGAATACAATGCCGTTCTGCTCGACGTTTTCACGGGCTTGCACCTTGATCTCGTCCTCATTGATCAGCTTACCCGCTTCCTCCTCGGTCAATAGCTTCAGTGCCTCTTTGACCTTCACCCGCCGTTTGCGGGTGCGAGCGCTGCCTAAATTCTGAAACATGCTCTGCAGCTGGCTGGTCATCTCTTCCATCCCAGGCGGCGCCATGATCTCCACCCCGACGGTGGGTGCACTGACCTCGATCTCTGCCTCCTTGTCATGCAAGCGCCCCTCGCGCAGCATTTTGCGAAACGCTTGGCGGGTCGCCGAGCGATCTTCCGAGGAGCGTTCCTGAGACAGCGGGTCGCCCTGTGCGCCTGGCAGGAGCACATCAAGCACACGATCTTCGGCGAGCTGTTCGGCTTGTTGCTGCACCTTCTCCACCGCCAGCTCGCGGGTCATCTTGACCGCCACGTCCATCAAGTCGCGGATGATGGATTCTACGTCTCGCCCGACATAGCCCACCTCGGTGAACTTGGTCGCCTCTACCTTGATGAAGGGGGCCCCTGCGAGTCTGGCCAGGCGCCGCGCGATTTCGGTTTTTCCCACGCCGGTCGGCCCGATCATGAGGATGTTCTTCGGCGTGATCTCAGCGCGCAGTGTGGGCTCTACCTGCGCTCGCCGCCAGCGGGTGCGCAAGGCTATCGCGACCGCTCGCTTGGCCTCATCTTGCCCCACGATATGCTTGTCGAGCTCGGATACGATCTCGCGTGGCGTCAGCTGTGTCATGGTCGACTGAGTACTTTTCTAACGTTCACTGTCCAACTCTTCCACGGTCAAGATCGGGTTGGTGTAGATACAGATCTCCGCCGCGATATTCAGGCTCGTCTGTACGATGGACAAGGCGTCCATATTGGTGTGGGTAAGCAAAGCCCGCGCGGCCGCCTTGGCGAAGGGGCCTCCCGAACCGATGGCCATCAGATCGTCCTCGGGCTCAATGACATCCCCGTTGCCGGAAATGATCAAAGAGGCCCTACAATCCGCCACTGCTAACAACGCTTCCAAGCGCCTCAAGGCACGATCGGTGCGCCATTCCTTGGCTAACTCCACCGCCGCTCGGGTGAGATTGCCCTGGTGTTTCTCAAGCTGTCCCTCGAAGCGCTCAAACAGGGTAAAGGCGTCGGCGGTACCGCCCGCAAATCCTGCCAGCACCCGGTCACCGTACAGGCGCCGCACCTTACGCGCATTGCCTTTTAATACGGTTTGGCCCAAGGTGACCTGGCCATCTCCTCCGATCACCACTTTTGCATCACGGCGCACGGAGAGAATGGTCGTACCGCGAAACTGATCCAAGGGGGGTAGTTCTCCATTAGGGGACAAGCCATTTTACACACTTCGATCCCCAAGCGGGTAACAACCGAGCCGATAGGCCCCCGCAGGTGGCGTATACACCCCGGACAGGGTGCCGCTACAATAATTCGGGTCGAAAACTTGAGGCAAACAACCATGAAAATAGCAATCTATCACAATCCGCGCTGTTCCAAGTCACGTGCCGCACTGGAGCTGTTGAGAAACAGGGGCATCGAACCGGAGATCATCGAATACCTGAATGATCCGCCGGACAAACAGAGCTTGCAGCGATTGTTGGTCCTGCTCGGCATGGAGCCGCGCGAGCTGATGCGTAAACAGGAAACGGCTTACTGGGAGGCAGGTCTGGACGACCCGTCTTTGGATCGCGAGCAACTGCTTGAGGCGATGGTGCAGCATCCTATCCTGATCGAGCGCCCCATCATCGTAGTCAACGGTAAAGCGGTCATTGGGAGGCCGCCCGAGAAGGTCCTGGAGATCCTGTAGCGCGTGTTGGACATCCTTGTCCTTTATTACAGCCGCCATGGCCACGTGGCGGCCATGGCGCGTCATGTGGCGAGAGGGGTGGAGCTGGTGCCCCAGTGTCAAGCGCGGATCCGCACCGTCTCACCGGTTTCCACCGTTTGCCAGGCGGTGGAACCTGAGATCCCAGCCGAGGGCCCCCCTTATGTCAGTCGCGAAGACTTGCTCGAATGCGCCGGCCTAGCGCTCGGGAGCCCAACCCGCTTCGGCAACATGGCGGCGCCGCTAAAATACTTCATCGACGGCACCGCTGATTTATGGCTTTCTGGCGCTTTGATAGGAAAACCGGCGGCGGTATTCGACTCCACCGGCAGTCTCCACGGCGGCCAAGAAAGCACCCTGCTTTCCATGATGCTGCCGCTCTTGCACCACGGCATGCTCATCGTCGGGCTGCCCTACAGCGTGCCCGAGCTGATGACGACCACGAGCGGCGGCACCCCCTACGGCGCCAGCCACGTCGCGGGGCAGGACAATAGTCGGCCGCTGACCGAGGAGGAAAACCGCCTCTGCGTAGCACTGGGAAAACGGTTGGCGCAGACGGCGCTTGAGCTGCACCGCGGGCGGTTATAACGCGCGCTTTAGCAACTCACTAACGAAAGGCACGGTCAAGCGGCGCTGCGAGACCATGGCCGCGTGGTCCAGGGAATCGAAGACAGCACACAGCGAGCGCGGATCCCGCGGCGCTTGCCGCAGCAGAAAGGCTGCCACCTCCTCGGGTAGCTCGAGCCCGCGTGCGCGTGCGCGCGTACGAAGCATCTCGCACTTGCCGTTGTCGTCCAAAGGACGAAGCTGGTAAACCAAGCCCCAGCCCAGCCGCGTCTGCAAATCAGAGAGCCCCATATTTAGCGACCGCGGGCTGCGATCTGCGGCGATGACCAAGGGGCGCTCGCGCGCTTGCATGCGATCGTAGAGCTGGAATAACGCACCCTCCCAAAGGGAATCACCCGCGATACAGTGCAAATCGTCGACACACACGGCGTCCGCTCCCTCTAGCCCCTGCACCGTTTCCGGCCCCAGTGCGGCCAGTTCGTTCAGTGGAACATAGGCCGGCGCGCGACCCCATTCGGCCACGCGGCGGCAAAAAGCGTGTAGCAGATGGCTTTTTCCCACCGCTTCGCTACCCCAGAGATAGACGCTGCTTGCGTGGGGGGCTTGAGCGAGTCGTTCCAAACAATCGATTGCCTCCGCATTGGGACCAAGGTGGAATAGCTCAAAGCAAAGTCGCGAACCCCCGGCCAGCGGCAACACCAACTGCCGGTGGCCGGCAACGCCAAGAGCGCGGGTGCGGGGAGTCTTTTCCATGGCTCAATAGCGGGGGTTCAGGCGAAATTCCGTTCCTCCCAGGGACAACGGTTGCAAGACCTCGCCCACGGCGATGGACTGCTTTACGGCCTGAGTGCGCCCTGGAGCGAGGACAAAGAAACGCACCCTCTCTGGTGCGACCTCGATCACTTGCACATCGGTAACGGCTGCGATGGAACGTAGGTAACGCTGTATCTGAGTATATTGATTAATATCTGTCACCCCTTCGATGGTCAGCTCCAATCCCGTCGTTTGAGGTTCCAAACCTGTACCATCCGCCCCCTGGGCCAGGACATCAGCAAGCAAATCAACCCCATTGCCGGCGGCGTCCTCGGCACGCTCGCCCGTGGTTGACCATCTCTCGTCACCCGCTGCTCGATAAAGCGTCCAGCGCGCCTGCCATGCCCCCCCATCGGTTTGGAATACCGTCGCCACCAACACCCCCTCGGCCGAATAACGTTCCGATCCCTGCATCACCGCATCCTGCATGCCACTCCAGACTGCATCGACATCGACCTGGGTTTGATCCTCGAGGTCCAACAGTGGAAACAGCAGCGGCAGTCCTCTGAACGAGGCTGTTTTTGCCAAAGCCACAGCGACCGGCGAATCGTCACCGGCGCCGATGAGGCGTCGTTGTCCTTCTTCCTCGATCGCGATCCACGCTAGAGTCGTGGGACGGTCCGGACGCCAGAGTGACAATCCGAGCGGGGCCAGGCGCTGATTAAACGCCGCCGGATCAAACTGTACCCATAACCAGTTCTCAAGCGTTCCGTTTGCGCCCGCTGCGGTGCGGTATTGATATTGCTGGACAAAGGCGTTTGCTGCTATCAGCAGCTTTTCTGCTCCTGAACGGGACGCTGCTTTGCGATCGCCCGTCAGTTTGACAAGCACCGCACGCATGGCGTCCTGAAAGCCGCTCTCGCGTGCTTTTTCATCTGTTCCGCTAACGCGGACCTCGGCATCATATAAGCTGCCTGCCCCTGTTACCGCCATCGCCGTGAGTGTCAGCAGGGAAAACAGGGCGCTGCGAATCATATCGCCACGCTATTCCAAGCAAGCCGGGAAAGTCAAGGTTTGCGTTCTCGCTGACCCAGCAACTCGCCAGTGATACGGAGCTGGCTTATCCAATAGCTTGCAGAACGGTGCAGAACCGATCCCAAGGCACTTCCGAAAAATTCCATCCGTGGAATTTTTCAAATCGTAAAGCAAAAAATGCGATTTTTGCTTCGTTCCATGTTACAAACAGTTACAGGTTTGAATCTGCGCGGCATATCCCTATACCGCCGGGCACTTCGAATTAACCGAAGTGTCCCCCAGTCGATCCGCTGCCTACCTTCAGCCCTTGCACGGCCGCCAGGAAACCCCGCAGGATCTGGACTTCGTCCGCATCTAGGGCAGCCCGATTGAACAAGCGGCGCACACGCCTCATCAGTCGACGCGGCTTTTGGGGATCGAAAAAGCCAACATCGGTCATGGTTTGTTGCAGGTGTGCATAAAACTGCAACATCGCCTCCGTGCTCGCTCGAGGTGTTTTCAAGAGGGCCGGTGATCGCTCGTGCACCTTCGCCCGCACAAGGCCTGCGAGATAGATCTCGTATGCCAGGATTTGCACCGCCGCGGCCAGATTCAAGGAACTAAAGCCTGGGACGGTAGGGATGCGAACTGTGGCATTGCAATACTCCAGCTCGTCGTTGCTCAGCCCCGAATGCTCTCGACCAAAAACGATGGCCACCCGTTGTTGTGTTGCCAGGCGTGCGATCTCTGTGGCACAGTGGCGGGGGTCCATCGTAGGCCAGTCGATGCGCCGTTGACGCGCACTGGTGCCAACGACCATGGCATAGTCGCGCAGGGCGTCGGGCAAGGAGCTCCATACCTCGGCATCCGCAAGTACGTCATCGGCTCCCGATGCCATCGCGGTGGCTTCGGCACAAGGAAAGTGCTTAGGTTGGACCAGCACCAGGCGGCGGATGCCCATGGACTTCATGGCGCGGGCTGCCGCGCCGATGTTGCCAGGGTGGGTCGTTCCCACCAAAATGAAACACACGTTGTCCCAGTTTGCGTTCGGCATGTAAGTCATGAGTCACATCCACTTCACGGCGTTAATCAAGCTGTCTTAAGATTTCTGCAATCGGTCGCAACGGTCCCCACTCAAAATGCATCCCATGCTTAACATCGCTGTTCGCGCTGCGCGCAAGGCCGGCGATATTATCATCCGTAATCTGGATCGTGCTCATGGTTTAGACCTCGGCGTCAAAGGGCATAACGACTTTGTCACCGAAGTCGATCGCTTGGCCGAGCGCGCCATCATCGAGATCATTCATAGAGCCTACCCGGATCATGCCATTCTCGCCGAGGAAAGCGGCGCCCAGGGCGATGGCGCGTATCAATGGATCATCGACCCCTTGGATGGTACGACTAACTTCGTACACGGCTATCCGCAGTTTGGTGTCTCGATCGCCCTCAAACATAGAGACGATCTGAAGCAAGCGGTGGTCTATGACCCTGTCCGCCAAGAACTATTCACGGCCACCCGCGGTGCAGGGGCATTGGTGAATGACAAGCGCATTCGGGTCAGCGCCCGCCCAGGATTGAAACACGCCCTCATCGGCACCGGGTTCCCGGTGAGAGAGCATATGCTGCTTGACGCGTACCTGCAGAGTTTCAGGGAACTGTTCCAAGACTCGGCCGGCATACGCCGTGCCGGGGCCGCATGCCTCGACCTCGCCCATGTAGCCAGTGGTCGGCTGGATGGATTTTGGGAACTGGGCCTACAGGAATGGGACATTGCGGCAGGAGCCTTACTTATTCAAGAAGCGGGCGGCATCGTGAGCGATTTTCAGGGGGGTCAGGATTTCGTTCGCTCCGGCACCCTGGTTGCCGGCAACCCGCAGGTGCATGAGGCGATGTGGGAGATCCTCAAGGACTCGGAGATCGCCCGTTTGGCCAAGCATCCTTCGGCGCAGGGCTAAACTAGTGTAGTGTCCCTTAAATAACTTTACAGACTTTCCAGTGATTGCTAGGGTCTCGCTCATGCCGAACACCCGCGTGGCGATCAAGTTGCAGCCGGCTGAACGCACGCAGCTGAAGACATGGGGATCCGCACACGGAACTCCGCAACAGGTGGCGCTGCGCTGCCGGATTATCTTGGGCGCCCTGGCGGGTCAGAACAATGTGTC
>JBOIEG010001000.1:0-1398 GCA_050740915.1 Gammaproteobacteria bacterium
AGCCTGGAACCAAAATCCCAAGCCCTTCATCTGGACGACCACCGTCGAGGACATCATCAAGAAGATCGAGCGGGCGCGGGTCAAGATGGAGCAGATCAAGCCCAGATCCACCCTGCCCCGAGGGAAAAAGAAAGCGGCTTAACTGCAAAGTTATTTAAGGGACACTACACTAGTGTACATTCGTCGTGGACGTTGTTTTCATGTTGCCGAGCCCAATACTCCAAAAATGTAGTTGGCTTTCAAACATAGCACAGCGAGAGGGTGTTCTTCCTCAAGCTGTTCCAGTTCGCCAAGCAGCGCTTGCCTTACGACGTCATCCTGGTGGATGAGGTCCAGGATACCTCCGGCGTCATGCTGTCCATCATCGGCTGGCAAGACCATGCCCAACGGGTATTCGTCGGCGACAGCTTTCAACAGATCTACGCCTTCCGCCACGCCGCCAACTCTTTGGATCGGGTCGAAGGCAAGGCCTACTGGCTCAGCCAGACCTTCCGCTTCGGCGACGGTTTGGCGCAGCATCTGGGGCAGCGGGTCAATCAGGCCTATGAGCTTCTGGAGGAAACCTCGGCCCTCAAGATTCGAGGTACGAGCGCGAACACCCGGTTCGGCAAACGCGCCGTTCAAAACCAATATCCCCTGACCGTGATCGCCCGCAGCAATCTATCGCTGTTCGAGGCTGTTCTGGAACGGTTGGTCGGTGGTGTCCAGGCGATGCATTTCGAAGGCGGCTATGCCGGTTATGCCTTCATGAATGCTTGGGTGGTCGGACTCTTGTATCTGTTGCAGGGGCAGCCCGGCAAGATCAAGGATCCCTTCATCGCCAAGTTCCGGTATTTCGAAGACGCCCGCCGCTTCGCTAAGGACACCCAGAACGCCGGGCTATCCATCATGATCGATCTGGTTAGCCGGTACGGCGCCAAGTTGTTCGACTTCGACCGGATGATCAAGGAGCGCTTGGTGGAAAAGGAGCGGGCGAAATTGATTTTCACCACCACCCACAAAGCCAAGGGACAGGAATACGATATAGTCGAGATGGTGGACGATGATTTCGCCACCCGCAGCGACTTGGCCAAATTGCTGAATTCCGATCAGGACGAGGTCAGTCCGGCCCGGCTCAAGGAGGAGATCAATGTCTACTACGTGGCCGCTACTCGGGCGAGGAAGTCGATTCGGCTAGCGCCGTTTTGATCGAAATCGGCCAAAAGCAGTCAGTGGCGCGTAGCGCGAGACACCGCGGGAACGGACACTTGGGGAAAACACCTTGCGCGCCCGCGAAGTGCGGCTGGCCGCGCTGCCGCAACCGGTCAGGTGAGGAGCCGGTCCAATGACGAGGTGACCGTGCGCTCGGTCTCTAGAATATGGGTGTAGATCATCGTAGTCTGTAGGCTACGGTGTCCA
>JBOIEG010001001.1:0-1302 GCA_050740915.1 Gammaproteobacteria bacterium
CTGTTTCGTTCGTCGCTCCCTCGACTCCTCCACAGACGCAACACTCGATACGGGTGGGTGGCTAGCCCTTACCCGACAGGGACTCTCACCCTGCAAGCTGCGCCGAGCTTTTCCCAGCGCGATAACGCCTGAGCGCAAAGCATACTGCAATCAAAAAATCGAAAGCGCATCGACGCTTGGGCGGTGCGAGCGCTATTGAATACTGTATGACTGATGTCCTACACCCCGGCCCGGGGAGGGGCGATGAAACCTGCGGTCGCGGAGCGTCATCATATCCCCGCTTGGTTGCCCCTCAATCGCGATCAACCCTCGGTTGCAACGCAGTGGCGCCCACTGAACCTCGATAGCCGGCGGGTCACAGACAACGTTCTGATGCCGTTTGGTAAAAGCAAGATAGACTCATTCGGGCCGTCGAGGACAATGCAACGCCGCGGGATCGTCTCCACGATGAAGGTCCTAGAAGGTGACTTCGTCTATCGACAAGAGGGGCCTCATAGCGGTTAGGCCGCATCATGCTTGCCCGGCGTGGATCGTTCGAGCGAGTTGAACGGCCGCAACGACTGCTCACGTCCCCTCAAGAACCACGAAGGGCATGAAGCTGATCAGATATAGGAGGAGTAACAAGCCAGAGCGGCGCCGACGAGGTTGAGAAGTAGGTACGGATAACCGTCCGAACGGAGACGCTTGAAGAGGTTGAGCAGGAACGCAAGCAGAAGGAGTGCGACGCCTAGAGAGCCGATAAGGGTTGCTTGGTCTTGGTGTGTCATCGCCGGAAACGAACCTCCGCTTGATGCGGTTTAACGCTCGCCATGAGCCGCCGGGGGAACTGTGCAGCAGTTCACGCGGCGGTCTCCATGGCGTTGTGTACGCCCGACATGGGCTATGCGGCGAGAGTCCCCTGTAGGCGTACCTGTAGGGCTTTAAACACCCACTGAAGTCCGTCTTATACACCACGAAACCGCCCGTCGACCAGCGCCTGCTCATCACCGCCGGCGAAGGCCGCCCAGATATTGATCGCATTACCGACGAGCTTCTCATCGATCTTAGTCCGGCGGCCGGGTAATTTTGTAGACTCCCTTGGCTATCTCGCCTTGGGTAGCGATGATAAGATCGAAAAAGAAGCTCCTGAAAGACCGCATCGTCTGCAAAGACGCCGAGTTTCGCGGAACGCTAATACGTAAGCGGTTAGCCAACCCCATCTGTTTTGCGGATTGATTTGTTGTCAGACTGTCCTTGGGTCAATGAGAGGAGGACAGCGGTGTTGGCGAATCATCCAGAGAATCTTTCCAAAGAGAGCCGCAA
>JBOIEG010001002.1:0-7128 GCA_050740915.1 Gammaproteobacteria bacterium
TGCGCGATCCGCGCAAAGCGTCGTCGCAGCCGACAGGCCCAACCCACCGAAACCCCAATTGCTTCCGCTGTCTGGGGGATAGATAACCCGTAGGCCAACGGCAGCACGACCGCCTGAGCTTGCCGTAGTTCTTCAACGGTGTGCGCCTTCGCAATCGCTTCCTTCGCCTGCACCAACACCTCTTGACCACTTGCGGGTCGGGCCATACTCGGGCCCCCTGAATAGAGACACGCATATTATTGCCTTATTGATGGAATTAGATCATCTCATCGTCAAGCGGCTGGTGGGCTAGGAAACGAGGGTAAGGCTACTAGGAATCCCCCGCTTCTTGAACAGCAGGGGCGGGTAGCTATCCGTGCGGTAGATGCCTGTCGAATTGGTGGAACTTTCCTCCAGAGGCCCGGACGCGCGCACCCTTTGAGCTCGGCTGGAGGTCGTCGGTCGCGAGCAGCACGCCGGCCTTCGCCATCGAACCAAAGCTGAGCCACAGCCCCCGACCGTGACGCCCGGCGACACGCCTACCTTAAGTGGGCCTCCTCGGAAGCTGCCGTCTTGTTTCTACGGTCACCTTCCCGTTTAGTGCCGCCAGAGCATGCGGGATCACCCGCCGGGAAACGTATTGTGACGCGCTTCGGGAGCTTGAGACCCGCTGGTGTGGTTATGGCGGCCGGGGGCGATGGAGCTCAAGTCTCTACGCGTTAGGCTGGCGGTGTATCGAATGGTTAAGATACGCCCCAGCACCCCCTCGACCGCTCGGTGATTATAAGTTTCACTTTGGGTTAAACCTCATTTGAGCAATCAATCGGTCACTTCACCTGTTTGAATAAACGGCCATAAGCCAACCGCTGCCCGTTTACGGGCGCTTCTTTAATGGTGTCCAGTTTTTGCTGTGTTGAACCTGAATGGCGGTTAAGGCAAATCCCGTGAGTAGCGACAAAATCATTATCCCGATAGCTAGCATCAATAAACCGCGTTGTGTGCGCATTTTACTTCCGCGTTTATCGAATTGGCTTTTGAGGCGCCGGGTTGCCGATAGGAACCCGGCGCGGAACACCGTTGCCCTAGAATTCATATTTTTATTTTGCCTCCTCCGCAGAATTTGTGGGTACTGATCTGAGGCGTATTTATGCATCTGATTCATTACTTGGAATAAAGTTACGTTCTATAGGTCCGAAATTTTAGGTATCAAAAAATCTGTTGGGCTGTGGGTATGTGGGCAACAGGGAAGTTGTCCATATATCCACAGCCAGAGCCTGTAGGACTTGCGTCAGAATCGTTATTTTCCTCAGACGCCCTTAACTCCATGGGGTCTATCAAGTAGAAAACTACCCACAAATTTTGCTGAGGAGCCTTTATTTTAACAGGAGCCTTATACGAAAAGCGCCATCGCGCAGTGAGAGTGACAGAGCCATTAACGAGGAAATTTTTTTGCGTTGCGATGGACTGCCTCATATAACGGAGGAGCTAATTAACCGGTTCCCGGCTAGCGTACGGTACGATATGGGGACGACGCCGACAATGACACAGTAGTTCTCCAAGAACTGATTTCCTCTCGTATTTAGAAGAGCGTGAAGGACAACAACCATGCGCGAGGCAGCAACAGGGATGGGTTCTCTTCGTATGGCATTCTCCTTTATCAGTTATAGCGGTTCCAGGATCATCCGATCATCGGCGGTTGCCTATGGGAAGCCCATGAAACGCTCCCCCCGGGCAATAACTGCGCCGAAGCCAACCTCCTCGGGAAGAGCCGCTCGGAACTCGACACCCCTGACCTGCACATCTTTCATATCCAGGCGCCCTATCTTTCGGAGGTGACCGCGCAATATGCCACCGACAATGTCTGGTCGATCTGTCCGGGTCTGGTCAGGCCCGAAGCAGAGGTTATCTTCGCCTGAAGTCAGCAAATCCACGTGACCCGGTCGAGATAAACGCCAATATGCTGGGCGACCCTCGCGACCTTGCTGCGCTGCGTAAGGGAATGGAATCAGCCGTGACCTCGGCAACACACAAGCGATGAAGCTCTTCGCCAAGCGCGAAATCTTGCCCGGTAATCGCCAGGGCGAGGCGCTCGATGATCTGATCCGCGACGGGGCCATGTCGATGCACCACCCCACGTGCACGGCAAAGATGGGACAAGACGACCTGTCGGTCGTTGACGCCCAGCTCCGGACCTGGCGCAGCGGCATCACGCCCCCGTCCGAGGTGATGTCACCTCCTTCGAAGGATGCCTCAATACGTCGGCGCTTGACCAGTGGAAAATTAAAGGCAGTTTGGGTACAGTTTGTCACCGCGAAGCCCCCCTGCTATTCGGCTGTAGCAAACTGAACTAGCGACAGCAACGCAAGTACAGCCGTGACTCGAAATTGACTTTTCATTACTGCATTATCAGGTCAAAGCGAGTGAGAGTTCCTGCCTCAGAACAGGGGCGTGGGAATGTCTCCCCAGATAACGTGGCGCGGAGGGCTTTCGATCGCCATAACCTCAGCGGTTGCGATATCCACCGTGACGCGCAGGATTAGATCGAGACCATAAGCCGTCTTCAGGATCGCCGCTCCGGAAGCGTCTTGATGGGCGCGGGCGCGGCTGAAGAGCAGCTTATAACGATGTCGGTCGAAATCCGGGGGCGTGTGATGGCCGCCGGCCACTGGCGTCGAGCGGAAGGTCGGCCAAAGACCACGCCTCGGGCACCACATAGACGATGCGCCTAGCCTGCTCCAGCGGCTCCAGCGCTTTTTGCACCCGCGGATCCTCGGTTGCCGTTCGATACGCGCTTCGCAGTTCGGCAGCGCTCAGAAGGGCCGGTGAGATCACGGCGCTGTCCTCGCTGTACCAGGCCGTGATCGCCTTAAGGGCGTAATCGCGCAGCTCAAAACCCGCCGCCACACCCGCGCCGAGAAGCAGGACATAAACCCCAAGGGAGGCGACTAGGCGCTTGCCGCCTGAAGCCGGTAGCATCGTGGGCAGCCTAGCCGAAAGGACCCGGGGCAGGAAGCGCCCGGTCCGCACCATGTGACGGCGGTAGCTCTCGCCATACTGCACGAGGCACTGACTTTCCTCCCAGTCTGCGAGGACGGTATACAGAAAGAGCATGATGACGTAGCCGATTAAGACCAGGAAGCGAGGCCCAGAGGAAGAGCGTGCCCAAGCCCAGGATGGCGAGCCCAAGGTATTGCGGATGGCGGATGAATGCATAGAGCCCCGTGGTTACGGCCCCTCGGCGCCGAAACTTGGCCCAGTAGAGCGGGACGGCAGCGCCCAGAAATAGCACCGTGCCCAAGAGCAGGAGCGGCCCGGCCAGCCTGTGCAGGAGATTCAGGAACGGACTCGTGGTGTGTAGTAGATATGAGGCAAGAAGAATTGGGTCAGCCAAGCCGTCTCTTCTGAGCCGTTGAAGACCCGCAGCACCGGTCCGTAGAGCGAATAAAAGTACAGGGCCAGAGCGCTGATCATGAACAGGATCTCGAAGACGATAATGAGATTAAGTGCCCAGAACGAAGGTTTGACGATCCCCTTTAAGCTTCCCATCAGCCTGTTCCTCCCGGTTTACTCCGTCCCTGTAAATGCATGGCGGATGTATTGCTGGCCTTCGGGCTCAATGACAGAGCGCAAGGGTCAGTAAGACCGCGGCCGCAAGCGCCGCAAGCGTTCGCACGTGATTCCAGGCCGTCCAGCTGCCGAGATAGTCAGCCCACATTCTGGTGCCTTCGGCGCTGGCCGACTCGACGGCTTTAAGCGCATTGTTTTGAGGCACGTTGAACACCATTGTCACCAGAACCGTGCCGAGCAGATAGAGCAGACTGCCGACGAGCAGATAGGCGGCGCCCGGATCGTGCCAGCGCCAGAGCGACAGGATTATCACCAGGACGCACGTCGCGGCCGTCCCAAAGAAAGCCGTCAGAAACCACGGATTGATGACGACCACATTGATCGACTTCATGGCGTCCATGCCTTGCGCCGGCGGGAGGTTCCCAAGCGCTCTCATCACGAACGTTGAGAACGCAAAAAAGATCCCCGCCACTAGGCCGCAGCCGAGCGCCGAGAGAAGCGTCAAAGCGAAGAGCAAACGGTCGCTCATCCTGCTTTAACTAGGCCAGACACCGGTGGCGGCGGCCTGCACGGGCAGCCCGCGGGCCTTAAGGGCACTCCACCAATGTAGGGACGCAACCGCGGTTGTTGGGGATCACCAAGGATTGCATGTGCCGAAGTTCCACAGATGGCCTTCCAGATCTCGGCAGCTAAACCCTCAGCCCCCGTAGTCCTCGTCCTTAATGTCGATGACAATCTCGGCACCTGCGCCTTTCGCACGCGCATAGACGGCGTCAGTGTCGGAGACGACGACGCCGTCTATGGGGTGTCCATTCAGTCGTATGGATCTTGGCAATCTCTGCCGCGACGACGAGGCGTCCGATCTCGAAAAGCTCATCATCTGTCACGTCTTTATAGCGTATGACTTAATCGGGTCCGACCCTGACGTATCCCCACAATTATTACTGGTATATCAACGAGTAAATAAATATATACAGTCATGGAACCTGCATGATGTTTGACGATCTCAATGATGGCAACCATACCAACCACGGGAGATCCCATCATGGAGGCAAGGCAAGTATTACATAAACTCCTTCAGAAGGTCTGCTCGGAGATGCATAAGCTGCGTCGCACGGCGCTCTTTGTGAACGTGATAGCGGCGCTACACGGGGAGGTGCTGACGGTGACCCATCTGGGGCGCGCCATCCGCAGTGAGGCGAAAGAGAAGCACTGTATCAAGCGAGCCGATCGCTTGTTGTCGAATCGCCGCTTGCAGGGGGAGCGGGTCGGGATCTACGCGGCGCTCACCCAGCAGCTCATCGGGAACAAACAACGCCCGGTGATTATTGTGGATTGGTCGGACATGGATGAGTGCAAGCGTCACTTTCTCTTGCGGGCTTCGGTACCGATCGAGGGTCGTTCGCTGACTTTGTATGAAGAGGTGCACATGGTGAAGAGCAAGGAGAAACCGAAGGTCCATGAGCAGTTCTTGCAGACCATCCTAAAGATGCTGCCCCCTGATTGTCGTCCCATCCTCGTTACCGACGCGGGGTTTCGTACCCCCTGGTTCAAGCAAGTGCAAGCCTTGGGTTGGGACTGGGTGGGACGGATCCGTAACCGCCATGAGGTACACCTGTCGGGCGAAGATAAGTGGATCCCGTGCAAGAGCTTATACGCTAAAGCGACCTCTACGCCGAAGGCGCTGGGCCGAGCGCGCGTGACCGAAAGCAACCCCATCGATTGTCACCTGGTGCTGTATAAGGGCAAACCTAAAGGTCGCGTTCACTTCAACCGCCTCGGTCAACGCGGGCGCTCCTCGCACAGTCGCAAACACGAGCAGGCCCAACGTGAGCCGTGGTTGCTCGCCACCTCCCTGCCCGAGGGGTTTAAGCTCGCCGAGAAAGCGGTCAAATTCTACGCCCTACGGATGCAGATCGAGGAAGCCTTTCGGGACCTAAAAAGCATCCGCTTCGGCCTCAGTCTCGAATTACATCGCACCTACCAACTCAAACGGCTACAGGTGCTCTTGCTCATCGCAACGCTCGCCCTGATGGTGGCTTGGATAATTGGCAAAGCCACCC
Source organism: Gammaproteobacteria bacterium (assembly GCA_050740915.1). GTDB lineage: Bacteria > Pseudomonadota > Gammaproteobacteria > JBOHHR01 > JBOHHR01 > JBOHHR01. The sequence continues at coordinate 5,610 of JBOIEG010001002.1, forward strand.
AGCACACCGGACAACATCGTCACTATCAGGCCAATACGGTGCGCGACCGTGTGGTTCTCTCCACGATATTTCTTGGGTTAAAAGTCATCGACGACCCACGGGTGAGCTTACGCTTGGCTGACGTAATCGCGGCCATCAATAGCCTCCATGAAACCCTACAGAAACACTGCCAGTATGGCTCACGTTGAGCATATATTCGTGGGGATCCCGCAGGGTCTGGCCGGATTGCGTAGACCCGAGTCCGCTTCGGGCATTCTCGCCGCAAGCTTTCTAAACTCGTCGACGAAGGGGAAGTCTTGTACGCGCGTGCGAGGTATTCCTTTCCGTTATGGACGAACTGAGGGGGCTCGCTGCTCTCCGCGATGAATGCACGCTCTACCCTGTCGTCGGGGCGACACTTGAGCTTGCGGACGTCTCTCGAGGTGAGAGGCGTCTCGACGTTGTTCCCTCTTTGCCATTGCAGCCCGCTTCCATCATCTCCGATGTATTATGCCCTTCTTCCACATGCGAGAACCAATCGTGCGTCATGAACTGTATCCAAAACGCGGCGAGCACGTTAAAGAAAGAAGCTTTCTTGTAATCGCAGTGGGCGGATTTGGAATTACCGGGTAAACCGAGATCTTCGTTACATTTCTCGGGCACGGAGTGGGCGCGCGTGAACAGCTTGCGCCGGTGCCGCCGCGGTCCATCAGTGGTAAAGCGCCTCCAAGGTCGGGAAGGGGCACGCTGGCGCAAGCCTGTCGAGAACACGGTTTCCCGTTAAACCTCTCTGAACAGCCAACGCGTAAGCGTTCGGCCAAGCCTTGAGGTTTCTCAGGTTTTCTTGAAACCAAGCCGCTTAATGCGTTGTTTAGTGCGTAATTTTCCCTAGAATTAGCAATTCGGCGCATGGGTTTGCGGCCTTGTTATTTAATTCGCGCGGCAGCATGGCGGTGCGTAAGCGCGGGTGAACAAGCCCGAAGAGCTGAAACAGCACGCTGTTGTTGCCAAAAATATAAGCGGGTAGGACCGGAGACCGGGTTTTCTCCGCCATGCCCGCCACTGTTGGGCTCCAGCGAGGATCGGTGATCGTGCGCGAACGCAGATGTAGGTGGGAAACCTCACCCGCAGGAAATACCAACAACAGGCCGCCCGCGCTCAACCAGCGTATAGCGGCTCGGAGGGGGCGCCTATTCGTGCTTTTGGAATGTTCCCCTGCGAACGGGTCTACCGGGATAAAAAGCTCTATCCGGCTTCCGCAGAACGTGGTGTCTCAGGCATTGTGAACCGCGGTTGAGCAACGGACAGTAAGGGTCCGCCACCAAGAGATAGTGCAAGTAGCGCCAAACGAGGAACGGGGCGCGTACAGTGAAAAGAAGCAGAGCCCACAAGGCACTGGGGAGAAATAACAAAACACTAGTGTCCCAACGTTAATCGAACAAACTCAACTGGTTAGATAATTCGAGAGGAACTTGTTGCGCTACGGTGAGCGTAAGCAATTGATCCAATGGAGTTCGCTCGAACATGGTCAAGCTGAGGA
>JBOIEG010001003.1:0-1745 GCA_050740915.1 Gammaproteobacteria bacterium
TTGCGGCTCTCGTCCGAAAGATTCTCTGGGTGATTCGCCGACATCGCCGTCCTCCTCTCAATTGACCAAAAGACAGTCTGTCAACAAATCCGTCCCCAAAACAGATGGGGTTGGCTAACCGCTTACCCTGTTTCGTCTTCGTCCCTTTGCTGACCATTTGTAGCCTTTAGCGGTGCATTCCCTGAACATGCTGTTTACGGTGGGTCTTCGGCCCTAGAATTGTTCCTGGCGATCTATAATGTCTTTGCGCCTTACGCGATCTTTTTTGCGCAAGGTCGGCTACGAGAAACTTTTTTGCGCATATCCTATCAAAGCTGAAGGAGAGGGGGCGACAAGGTTTCGACGCGGGTCACAAAACCTGAGGGGCATGTCGAGGGGCAGCACACCTCGTAAATCCAACTGCGAATCAAGATAGTTGCCAACGAAGACAACTACGCCCTAGCGGCTTAATCCCCGCTAGCCTCTGACTGAGTCCGTGCTTGTGCGCTCATCTCAGGGGTCGACTCTCACAAGCTCGCGGCAAAGCCAGCCCGGGGTGGCGCTGCTAAAACCCGATCTGGGATCGCCGTATGCATTTCCCGCCGCTCGGATAGCCTACGGTTAAAATTAAAGAGCCGGCTAAACATGTAGAACCGATGGCGGAGGGCTTGCGGACGCGGGTTCGATTCCCGCCGCCTCCACCAATAAATCAATAAGTTAGATGATTTAATGGTAAATATTCCGTTGAGGGGTCGGCCGGGCCTATGTAGTTAACAGCTGCTGAAAGTGTCGCGTCAAGGGATAGAGCCAAATAGCTTTGATAGGCACGCTCTGTTTGCCGGAGGGGCCGAGTTTTCCTCGACCTTTGGTTTGGCCTACATGGGTCCAGTGGGCGGCCGGGTAGCACGTACCGCGAAAGCGTGTGCCATCGACAAAGGGTTCGAGCAAAACAGGCCGGTAGCCGTAGTGGGTCACCCAATCGTGGGGTAGCTGTTTGGCCGCGAGTGCCAGGACTTTAGAGGCGAGTCCCTTGGACTGGACCCAAGGGAGGATTAGGGATCTTGCGTTGTTGACCACGAGATGCCGCTTTTCTTGACGTTGGGTGTTGCTCCAGCCGATGAAGCGATCGCGGGGTGCGATTTGCCAGGCGGCGGCACCGAACCCGAGCAGCGCGAGAAGACGGTGACCGGCGCTAATGACGTAGCGCAGCTGTGCACCTGAGAGGAGCGTATAGCCGAGGTAGTGGTAGCGCTCGATATATTCATTTCACAGGCGCGAGTCTGTGCGCGAGACGAGTTGCCATTGGGGCTTGGGGAGGGCGTGCACCGGTTGGGTCAAGGGAGGTTGCGCCTCGGTGTGTGCGGTCAGCGCTATCTTGCAGTGGGGTTTAGGGCCACGCGCGGGTGCCGCTGGATGAGGCCGTCCTCCTGCATGCGGAGCAGGGCTACCCGGCAGGCCATGTCCTTCAACCCCCCCGTTGGGCTGGTGCCACCCGAGGGTCTGGCAGGCCAAACGCGAGAGATCTGCACGCGTGCGCACGGGGTCTTCGCAGATCAGCGTGCGGATTTGCTCGATATCTTCTGTAGTGAAGTCGCGTCCACAATAGCGTGTCATGAGGTATCCGATAGTGCTCTCAGAGAGTAAGCGGTTACTGAACCCCACCCTGTTGATCAGCGGGTTAATGGATTAAGCTCGTTCGGTTTGAGGTTATGAGGGAGCAGCGTTTCGATTTGGGCAACGGTGCTGGCCTTGGGTAGCTCGGTAAA
>JBOIEG010001004.1:0-8090 GCA_050740915.1 Gammaproteobacteria bacterium
AGCGGCACGAGTCGTTGCCGGGTTCTGCGGCGCTGCTGAAGCGTGACGTGCAGGCGGCGATGATCAAGGAGGTTGCAGCGGCCTACAAGCCGGTTCAACAGGAACTGGAAGGCATTTCCAAGCCGCTGGACATCAAGAGCATCGTCGCCAGGACCACGGAGCTTGTTGTCGGACAGACCATTGATATTCCCCGCATCCTCGTGGTGCCGAAAGGCGCGGTGACGGTCGGCTTCAAGCCGTTCAAGCTCGATCTATCAGGGATCAACTATCAACCCGTCACGCGGGATCTGCTGATCCAGCACCTGCGAACGCGCCAGCAGGACACGTTGAGCGCGCTCAACGCGCAGTACCGCGAGCAGCGCTTGGAGGACTACATCGTCCGTGCACTGGTGGACTTCGACGATATCTCTTACGACGATCACGCAGAGCTTCTTTATGACCTAGCTGGTCAGGTTACGCGACACTTACAGGGATATCTCTCCGAAGACGACACCCGCAACGTGCTGCAGTACCACGAGCGCCAGATCGCCGAATTCATCCACGTGCAAATGCAGCCGCACTATTGGGAAAAGGCTGCGGGCTACGAGGTGGTCGTTACGAAGGGATTTACGACCCTGAAATCCTCCGCGTTCACGGCCGTCGCTGCGGACAAGGTCCAGGACCTGCATCAGGCCGTCGCGGACAAGGGCAAGATGGGCCAGCTCGTCTTTGGCGGGTTCAACCGGTGTCTCTATCCTTTCCAAAAATTTCAGTCCGACGCTGAGCGCAAGATGGCGATCATCCTGGAACGGGAAGCGCTGAAGTGGTTCAAGCCCGCTAAGGGCCAGTTCCAGCTCTTCTACAAATTGGGCGCCAAGCAGAGCGAGTACCAGCCCGACTTTGTCGCGGAGACAAAGGACAAGATCTTCATGCTGGAACCCAAAGCCAAGAACGAACTGACCAGCGATGAAGTTTTGGCGAAGAAGGCCGCCGCCCTGCGCTGGTGCGAACTTGCAACCGCGCACAGCAAATAGAATGGCGGCAAAGCGTGGGAGTACCTGCTGATTACGCATGACGTGATTGCAGACAACATGAGCCTACAGGCGCTTAGGAACCACAGCGCCTAGACGTTCTCCGACATGGCCAAGCCGCCGCATTCCGAACGCCTGCGCATCCTGAAAAAGACGTATCCGGCGCCAAGCACGAAGCACCGGGGAATCGGATTCGCCTCAATACGCAGGAGCCCTCGCTATGTCGCTAAAACTCGAGGTTTTTTGGCGTGCGCGGAAAGGGGATGACATCGCGGATGTTGGAAACCCCGGTCACCAGCATCAAGAAGCGCTCAAACCCTAAGCCAAACCCACTGTGCGGGGCCGAGCCGAAGCGCCGGGAGTCAAGATACCACCAGTAATCGCGTGGTTCGAAACCCATCTCCTCGATGCGTTTTTGCAAACGCTCATAGCGCTCTTCGCGCTGGCTGCCCCCGATGATCTCACCGATCCAGGGGACCAGCACATCCATCGCGGCGACCGTTTTTCCGTCGTCGTTCTGGCGCATGTAAAACGCCTTGATGTCTTTGGGGTAGTGACTTGCCTTCTGTGATCACCTGGGAGTGGACGCCAAACATCTTAACCTCTCCCGCGGAATAAAAAACGGCTCCCGAAGAGCCGTTTTGAATTGTCGGTACTTCGATAAATCGCTTCCTTGCAATTTATCGAATTGCAAAGCAAAAACGCAGGTTTGCTTTGCTCCCTGAATGAGTGCCCTAGGATCCTGTCGGACTTAGGGTATGTAGCGAGGCGAGTGGGAAATCGAGGACAGTTTTCCGATCAGTTGAGGCGAATAGCGCGTTCTATTTAACGAAAATGATCGGAAAATGGACCGATTTCTCACCGCCGTAGTAGATTCATCCTAAGTCCGACAGGCTCCTAGCGCCGAGCCCTGATCATTGGTTGCCCTTGTAGAGATAGATCGCGCCACCCGAATAAGGCTTAGGGGCGTCACGATACCCGTCGTGATAGCCACTGTCGTATCCTTGGTGATACCCATGCCCGTCGTGGACCGTGTTTTCGTGCGTTGCTCGGGGATTATGCGGGTAGTATGCGCGGCCGTGGTAGTCATAGGGCGGTTTGTGAGAACCGAAGTAACTCTTGTCGCCGCCATAGTTTCTGTAATCAGGGGCCCGTTGCTGGCCCGGCGAATAGCCTTCATCGTAGTGATAACCGTAGTCCCTACGCGGCGTGCGATACCCGTATCCACGATCGCGGCCATTGTATTGCGAGCTATTGTAATGATGGGGAAGCTGTTTGCCGTGGTAATAATACGTCCTTCCATGGTTTTGATGTGTCGTCAGCCCTGTCCCGCTGGCCAATGGCGCAAAGAGAAACGCCATGCTCAAAATTAAGCCGCTTAGCAACGGCTTTAGCTTGTTTTCCATCATGGGTGTTGCCTCACTTTTAGGCGCTATTAAAGAATTAGACGTCAAGCTGCCCTTGGTGGTTCCTGGGCCACTGAGTTGATTGGTAGAATCTCCTATACGCGGCAGGCGCGTTATCGGATTTCTAGGCTATGGGCACCTGGAAAAATTCGAGATGCCCGTGCGGTAGCAGGTACCGCCATGTTCAATCACGTAAGTGATTGGAACATGGCGAAAAATGTGGCAGGAAGCCAATTTCCGCGCCAAGCCGCTATAATCCGCCCCCATGTTTAGGCCGCTTGAGATCTATATCGGCTTGCGCTACACGCGCGCTAAGCGGCGCAATCATTTCATCTCCTTTATCTCGCTAACCTCTATGCTGGGGGTGGCGGTGGGCGTGATGGCCTTGATCACGGTCTTGTCGGTCATGAACGGATTCGAGAAAGAGCTGCGCCAACGCATCTTAGGGATGACCGCGCATTTATCGGTGTTAGAGCAAAACCGCTCCTTGAGCCATTGGCAGCGGGTTGCGGAATATGTCGCCAAGCACCCCGCGGTACGCGGGACGGCACCCTTTATCCGCGCCGAGTCCATGATTACCCACGGCGGCGGCGTGCATGGCGTGGTGTTGCAAGGCGTGCTGCCGGAGCGCGAGCCCCAGGTTTCCACGATCGCTGAGGAAGTGGTGCTCGGGTGCTTGGACGACCTTCAGCCGGGGCAATTCAACATCCTGTTAGGACAGGCCCTGGCGACCGCACTGCAGGTCCAGATCGGTGACAAAGTTACCGTCGTCGCTCCCAAGCCTAACGCCACTCCTGCGGGGGTGATGCCCAGGCTCAAGCGTTTTACGGTCAGCGGGATTTTCGAGATCGGGATGCATGAATACGATTCCGCCATGGCTTTTGTGCATATGGAAGATGCCGCCAAGCTGTTTCGGCTGGGACCCGATGTGACCGGGATCCGCATTAAGCTGGAAGATCCGTTTTCCGCGCCCTTGCTGAGCCGCGAGATCGCCACCGGGCTTCCTTCCCAATACGGGATCATCGACTGGACCCAATTTCATGCCAATTTTTTCAAAGCCTTGAAGACCGAAAAGGTCGCGATGTTTGTGATCCTCACCTTAATCGTGGCGGTGGCGGCGTTCAACATAGTCTCCACCCTGGTCATGGTGGTCACGGACAAACAAGCCGATATTGCGATCCTGCGCACCTTGGGGCTGACACCGGGCAGCGTTATGGCGGTGTTTATGGTTCAGGGAACGCTGATCGGAGTGGTGGGAACTCTAGCCGGAGCGCTAGCGGGGATCTGGCTGTCGCTTAACGCCGAGTGGATCGTGAAGGCCATCGAAGCCTTCTTTCAAACCCAGTTCTTACCTCCCGATGTGTATTACATCAGTGATCTCCCCTCCGATCTGGACGTAAGCGATGTTTCCAGAATCGTGGGGATGGCTTTTTTGCTCTGTTTGCTCGCGACCTTGTACCCCGCCTGGCGGGCCTCTCGAACCCAACCTGCCGAGGCCCTGCGCTATGAGTGAGCAGCGTGTGCTCTGGTGTCGCGATCTGCGCAAATCCTTCACCGAGGGGGGACTGAACGTCTCGGTGTTGCGCGGTGTTGACCTAGAGGTGAAGGCTGGGGAGCGGATCGCGATCGTGGGAGCCTCTGGCGCTGGGAAAAGCACGCTGCTGCATTTGCTGGGCGGTTTGGACCTTCCGAGCAGCGGTGAGGTGTGGATAGGGGGCGCCAACATGAACAAGCTCAGCGATGCGGAGCGTGGACGGCTGCGCAATCACACCCTGGGCTTCGTCTACCAGTTTCATCACTTGCTGCCGGAATTCACCGCCCTGGAGAATGTATCCATGCCCTTATTGATTGGCGGGACACTGCTCAAAGAGGCGCGAGCGCGGGCGCGCGGCGTGTTGGAAGAAGTTGGCCTCGGAGAACGGCTGCGGCACAAGCCGGGAGAGCTCTCGGGTGGCGAGCGCCAACGAACAGCCGTCGCCCGCGCTTTAGTGGCCACCCCCCGTTGCGTGCTCGCCGATGAGCCTACGGGCAACCTCGATCAAAGAACCGCTCGCCAAGTGTTCGAATTAATGCTGACACTAAACAAAGCAGGAGGGTCCACCTTGATCATCGTCACCCATGATTTGACCTTGGCGGGGCGCATGGACCGCATACTGGAGTTGAATGATGGGGTTCTCAAAGCGGCGTGAATCTGAGCAGACATCGCCTTTTGGCACATCATGTGATCCTATGATGCGAGCCCTTGGCGCCGCGAGTATACGCGGCCGTGAAGCTGCCGCCCGACACCGAGGAGATTAAGTCCACCTCATCGGGCAAGCGGCGGTGTCGGCTATCCCAAATGATTTCGGTGCGGGCAAGCTTCTCCAGAACCCCATAAGAAAACGCCGCCGCCCGCGTCCCTCCTCCGGAAAACGCGAGCACCACGAGCAAGGATTCCGATCGCGTTGTGACTGTTGGATTATCGATGTAATACCCGTGCTTCGCCTCGATCCGCTGGATCCCGTCATTGACAGGATAGTGGGCGGCACATCCACCGAGCAGCGTCAGCACCGAGAGAACCCACCGTGTACGCGCCAAAGAGTCACGCCAAGGATCCACACCACAGAGTCATGCGCCAAAGATTTCAGGTCGACTGTTCAGCTACTGGTTGTGGACGCCGGCCTTTTACTCCGCGCCTTCCAACGGCGGACGAGATGGAGGCGCCACAGAGTCCGCGTCAGGATGTTCCCCAAAACGGCGCAAAGCGTTCCCAAAACCAGGGATCCCAACAAAAGCGGCTGCCAGACATGGCCGATGGTTTCCGCCAGCCAGGGAAACGACATTTCGAAATGGGTGAGCGAAGCGGGCTGTCGCAGCAAGAAAGCGCCGATCCGGTACGATAATAAAAACGCAGGGGCCATGGTCAGCGGGTTGGTAACCCACGCGCCGAGGATGGCGGCCGGCACGTTCACCCGCAATACGATAGCCACGATGGCGGCTAGAACCATTTGCAGCGGGATGGGAATAAAAGCGACGAACAAACCGACCGAGATCCCTCCCGCCACAGCATGGCGGTTCAGGTGCCAAAGTAAAGGATCATGTAGCCGATCACCGAGGAATTTCAGGGAACGGTGGGAATGGACCGCGTGTCGCTGCGGTAGATAGCGTTGAAGGATGCGCTTGAAGTGCATGTGTCGTCAATAATATCAATCATGCGGGGGCGTTCTCCCCCTGCCATTAACGGGTGCTGAACGATACCGGGTTACCGCCGCAGCGATGATCGTAAGACCGTTTTAGGGCGCTTCGACTAATTCGAAGGGCCCGGCGGCATAGCGAGTTGCCGCCGTGTGTTTTAGACAAACTAACACCCGGTTCCGGCCGCTTAAACCGCAACAAAACCACTACCATTATAGCGACCACTGGCGTCGTCATGAAGCGGAGGAAAGCGTGCGTCTGAGCGTCAGCGCCTTTTTCTGTGGCGTCTGGGCATTGGCTCTCTTCCGGGCCCTGCCTGACATGGCTATTTTCATCATTCCCTTGCTGTTGTTACTGCCGGTCGCGTTTCGCTACCCCAAAGCCCGTGCGCTCGCTTGGTTAATACTCGGGCTGTGGTGGGCAACTTACCGTGCCCACGGCATGCTTGCCGGTGCTCTGGAAGTCACGCTGGAGAACGAGCCGATTAAAATCCGGGGCGTGATCGTGGGTTTGCCGCAAGCGCGTGAAAAAAGCACGCGTTTCCTTTTTGAAATCGAGTCGGTTCATGGCTTACGCAGAGACTGGCCTTCACCCGGGCGGGTGCGTCTTAGCTGGTATGTCGATCCCCCGGAGCTTATGCCGGGACAGGCGCTGGGAGCTAATGGTGAAACTAAAGCGCCCGCGGGGATTCCGCAATCCGGGGGGATTCGACTATGAGCGTTGGTTGTTTCAACAAAGGCTGCGGGCGACCGGTTACGTGTTGCAGTCCTCCCACAACCGCCTGCTCGGCATCGCCGCTGGCCAGATTCTCGAGCGTATGCGGTTCCACTTGCGCGGGGGCTCGACCACTATTTGGGTGGGCATCCCGAAGCCGGCTTGATCAAAGCCTTGGCTCTCGGCGTCACGGACGGCATCACGCAACCGCAATGGCAAGTGCTCTCGCTTACCGGTACCACCCACTTGGTGGCGATCTCCGGTCTGCATGTCAGTCTGGCCGCGGGATTGATGTTTTTTCTAGCCAGGCGCCTGTGGTCCCTGACGGGCTACGGCGTGCTCTATTTGCCCGCTCCGCGATTTGCGGCGTTGGCCGCCATGGCGGGAGCATCGTTGTACGCCCTGTTGGCAGGATTCTCTGTTCCAACGCAGAGGGCGCTGGCGATGTTGGCGGTAGTGCTTCTGAGGGGCGGTTTATGGGGGTGGCGTTTGGGCTAGCGCGATACCTTACTGGCGGCCCTGTTTGCCGTGCTCATCTTAGATCCGTTCTCTACCATGTTCCCGGGATTCTGGCTGTCCTTCGGGGGGGTGGCGGTGATTGCCCTTGCTCTCGCGCACCGCCATGGCGAAAACGTGTTGTGGTGGCAGTTGAGCAAGACCCAATTCGTGGTCGCGCTAGGACTGGCGCCGATGCTGGTGGTGTTTTTTGGTCAGAACCCGATGCTGAGTCCGCTGGCGAATCTGGTGGCGGTTCCTTGGGTAAGCTTCCTCATCGTGCCCTTGCTGCTGGCAGCCGTCGTGCTGTGGGTCCCCTTCCCTGCCGCCGCTCAGGTTTTGGTGGATCTCGCCACCCACGCACTGTCATGGCTCTTGCCTTTTCTCGATAGTCTGGCCAGCTTGCAATTGGCCACCTGGAGACAGCCGGCCGCAGGATTCTGGCCGAGCATATTGGCCTTCTTGGGCGTGTTCTTATTGTTGTTGCCACGGGGCCTTCCCGGTCGCTGGTTGGGGATGATCTTTCTCCTTCCCTTTATCGGGGCAGAGCCCCAACGGCCAGAGCCTGGCGAGTTCTGGTTCACGCTGCTTGACGTGGGCCAAGGACTGGCCGGGGTGGTGGAGACGAATCGGCATACGCTGTTATTCGACACCGGGCCGCGCCTTAGTCCCGGCCAAGACGCAGGAAGCTTGGTCATTGTGCCTTTTTTAAAGCAACGGGGTGTTTCGATCCTGGATGCCGTGGTTTTAAGCCATGGTGACAGCGACCACATCGGCGGCTTTGACGGTGTTTCTGGATCGCTCGCTCCAAGAACCGTGATCGCCGCCGCCGGCGTTGAGCACATCGCAGCGGATAAGCGTTGCCAAGACGGGGATCGGGGGAGCTGGGACGGCGTGCAGTTTCGTTTTCTGCATCCGCCCGCCGACTATTCCGGTACAGATAATAATGGATCGTGTGTGCTCCATGTCTCTAACGGGGCCACCGCGCTACTATTGAGCGGCGATATCGAGCGGCAGGCCGAGACCCGTTTGCAGTCCCGTTACGGAAAGCCACTGGCGGCTTCGGTACTGCTGGTGCCGCACCATGGGAGCAACACGTCTTCTAGCGAGGATTTTCTAGCGGCCGTGGATCCGGCCTATGCGTTCATCCCTGTTAGGCACAACAACCGTGTCCTTTCGGCAGGTCTGTGGAGGCGCCGTCAGATCCTCCTTGGCCGAGATTCCAGTGCGCCTATCGAGGCGCAGAATCCGAGCCAGGACTGTGCGCGAGAGGACAGCTATCTGGCCTGCG
>JBOIEG010001005.1:0-1091 GCA_050740915.1 Gammaproteobacteria bacterium
GACATGGCCCGAAGGTGCTAAAGGGCGCTGATCCAAAGACCAGCAAGGGTACCTGATACGGACAGGCGGGCCGGTGAAACTCGCTTGGGACAGCCTCAAGCATGAGGCTCTCCAAAGCGGGCTTACCTCAAGTATGGCCGATCCGGCTGGGGATCACTCCCCAGCCGAACCGTATATCCCATCACGCCGCGGCTTGCTCTCGTCCTTGGGGTGCTTGCGTCTCTTCCCGGGCTTTCGGGCGAACGACGTATTCGCCCTCCACCTTGGCCCAATCGATGCGCAGGAGGCGGGCCTTGAGGCTCACGCCCGTCTGGCCCTTCTTGTCGCCGTTCGGGTAGGTGAAGGTCTGGGCGTAGAGATCGCTAAGCTTAAAGCCAATCAGGACGCGTTTCTCTGCCTCGATGTCCGGCATCAACTGCCGCACGATCCGTTGGGCCTCGCGGCCGGAGACCTTGCAATCGAAGCGGGTGTACTCCACTTGCCCGGCAGCGTCGTGCAGTGCCGACACCTCGACGGCCAAAAAAGGCTCGCCGCGCTTAGGGGTGATCTCACGCACTCGGTGCAGATAGCCAATACCGAGAATGTGCAGATCGAAGTAGTTACGATCGGAGGTCGTGTCTGTCATGGTATCTCTCCTCATTGGGGGTGTATAAAAAACCCGGGGAGAAGACACACCTTCGCCCGGAGGGAAAGTGGCTCTCCCCGGTAAGGGTCGAAGTACAGATCCGTAAGTCTACGATGAAGGCCTGCGTCAGCCCGAAGGCCGGCCACCGGAGGTTGCAGGCGCGCGGTGGCAAAGGGGCTGTTCTTGCGAACAGCTAAGGGCGCGGACTGAAATCGCAGTCGCCACGTGAAAGCAAGTCTGGCTTATACGCCTCCACCGTGTGCTTGTCAACGCCATCGAAACGGAGTACTTGCCGAAAATCCTCCAGATCGGAATGAGGGTTTCCCCTCGACCTGGCGCCGCCCTAGGAGCCTGTCGGACTTAAGGCGGAACTTTTGATGTGCAAACCGATCGGATCGGCAATGGATTCAATGAGCGAACGTGCATGAGCCACTTCCGTCAATGCGATCGTGACACACCCTACCTG
>JBOIEG010001006.1:0-11154 GCA_050740915.1 Gammaproteobacteria bacterium
CGACTTCGTGCATCCCCTTGAGCGGCGCCGGACGTATCGACGCTATCTCGATCCCTGGTAAGGCTTCGCCAAGAACAGACCTAAGCCTTTGTTCCACGGAGGTATCCGCCAAGACGGCGGCATGTGCGACAGACACGGCTCCCGCTACGATAGTCATTAGTATACGCATCTTATATTCCTCGCTCATGTTTCCCAGACGGAGTACTCCCTTCTGACCCAATGTTAACTAAGTATGTTCCTATCACGCCCGAACGCATTCAGAGTTTGTGAAAAAAACCGTCGCGAGCGAGAGCCAGGGCCAGGGGCTCGTACGAGCGCCAGCCGAAGGCTGGCCGGGGCCGAAGGCGGCCCTGCTTGGCGCGCCGAGGATGCAAGGGAGATCGTGGTCCGCCGGAGCACAGGACCGTTTCGCCGGGAGCGAAACGGAGCGCAAGCCCCGCAGGGGCGAGTCCCAAGGATGGGACGAGCAACCCGAGTGTATGTTGAAATACATGAGGATTCCGAGCACCGCCAGAACGCGAGATCCCGAGCGCAGTAGGTTTTTTCACAAACTCTGAGTTGTGCGGGCGTACAGCGCAGCGGGGAGCTTTATTCTTCACCCAAGAAAAGCGGGGGTTGGTCCGCCTTGGCTCGCAGCCAGTTGATGGAACGTAGCACGACGGACTGCGTGACGAGCTTTCGCTCCAGGGCGTATTTGCCTGGAAAGTCCATCAGCATCAAACCGATCAATACCGTGATCACCCCTTGTCCGGGGGTGAAAAGCAGGATCACTCCCGCGAGCAGCAGCAATAAGCCCATCGCGTTCTTGGCCACAAGAATCAGCCCACGCAAAAGCGGATGGCGGTGCCGCCAGGGCGTTTGGTGTTGCTCTGAGGCGAAGTAATCCGCCGGGATGCGAGCTACCAGGAAGGGAACCAAGAACAGCGTGCCGAAAAAGGTGATGACAGAGAAGAGCGCGAGCCACCCAATCGTCTGACCATCGACGCTTAACCAGTCAAACATGGCTCACTACGTTGTGGCATTGCGATAGTCCTTTAAGGAATTGTAACATGCCTGCAAAGTCGAATGATTCAACCTTCTAAGCCTCAAGGGTCTCAGGGCTACTCCCTCCAGTGCCTATTGGTTGGAAAAACTACGACCCCGCCAGTTTCTACGACGAGCTTATCAGCTCTCCGGGAAACGCCCGTCGCCATGCTAGATCGCTGGTGAAGTATCTCGCCTCGCTAAGCGAGGAGGAGTTCGTGGCACGTAAGCGGGCGGCCGATCTGGCCATCAAGACCATGGGCATCACGTTCACCGTCTACAGCGAGGGGACCAACGTCGACCGAGAATGGCCCTTCGATATCATCCCTCGGGTGATCCCGGAGAAAGAATGGAAGACGGTACACGCGGGATTGCAACAACGTTTGGTGGCGCTGAACCGCTTCATCGATGACGTATATAACGAACGCAAGATTTTAAAGGATGGCGTCATTCCGAGAGAGCTTATCCTGCGCTCCAAGAATTATCGTACCCAGTGCGTGGGTATGCGGCCGGTCAACGGCGTCTGGGCCCACATCTGCGGCACCGATCTGGTGCGCGATGCGGACGGGGCAGTCTATGTGCTCGAGGACAATCTGCGGGTACCCTCCGGTGTGTCTTATATGTTGGAAAACAGAAAGGTCACAAAACGGGTATTTCCCGAGTTGTTCGAAGACCAAGATATCCTGCATATCGGTGACTATACCACCCAACTGTTTGACACCCTGGCCTCCATTTCCCCTCGGCCCGCCGAGTATCCCGTCGTGGTGGTGCTGACACCCGGGATCTACAACTCCGCCTATTTCGAACATACCTACCTCGCCCAGCAGATGGGCGCCGAGCTGGTGGAGGGAAGTGATCTGGTCGTTGAAGACAACTGCGTCTATATGCGCACCATAGACGGGCTCTCGCGTGTGGATGTCATCTACCGGCGCATCGATGATCTGTTCCTGGATCCCGAGGTGTTCAAACCCGACTCCATGCTCGGAGTGCGCGGCGTGATCAGGGCCTGGAGGGCGGGTAACGTCGGTTTGGCGAACGCGCCCGGCGCCGGTGTTGCCGACGACAAGGTCATTTACACCTTTTTCCCTCAGATCATCAAATATTACCTGGACGAAGATCCTATTTTGCCCAATGTTCCGAGCTACCTTTGTTGGGACAAAAAACAGCGCGAATTCGTGCTCCAGAACCTAAAGAATCTCGTCGTCAAACCGGCGAACGAGTCCGGCGGATATGGCATGTTGATGGGGCCTTCCTCTACCAGCAAACAACGCGAAGCGTTCTCAAAGCTCCTGGAACGGGATCCGAGAAACTACATGGCGCAGCCTTTGATCTCCTTATCCACGGTTCCTACCCTCTGCGGCAACGCGGTCGAGCCGCGCCATATCGATTTGCGCCCGTTTGTGCTGCAGGGGCAGGATATCTACGTCACCCCGGGGGGACTTACGCGCGTGGCCCTGGTTAAGGGGTCTTACGTGGTTAACTCTTCCCAAGGTGGGGGCAGCAAGGACACTTGGATAGTTCCTGGGAGGGATAACTAATTTTATTCCGAGTCGCAGAGCGGGTTTACTGGCTAGGTCGCTACATCGAAAGAGCCGAGAACACCGCGCGCTTAGTAAACGTGCACACGCACCTTTTGCTCGATCTGCCGCGGGCGACAGAGGTTGCTTGGCAAGCGTTGATCGATCGAGATCATCGGGAGGGTTGAAACGTTTAACGAACGGTTTCAACACGGAGATGAACGCAATGTCGTAAAGTTTCTGCTCGCCGACCAAGCCAATCCCTCTTCTATGCTGAGCTCTCTTGCCATGGCGCGCGAGAACGCTCGCACAGCGCGCGAAATCCTCCCCAGCGAGGCCTGGGAAGCGATAAACGACTTGTACTTGTATGCCAAGGATAATGCGGCCTCCGGGATCATGCGCTCGGGACGACACCCGTTTCTCAATCAGACCGTGGCCTTTTGTCAACAACTCGCAGGCTCCTTAGCCGGCGGCATGAGCCATGACAGCGCTTACGATTTCATTCAGCTCGGCCGCAACCTGGAACGGGCCGAGATGACCAGCCGCATCGTCGATGTGGGGGCAAGCAACGTGTTGCCCAAGTTAGCGCATACCGTGACGGACGAAAACATCCTTTGGATGAGTGTGCTCAATTCGATCGGCGCTTATCACATGTACCGGCGGCACGTTGAAGTCCGCGTCATCAACGCGGCCGAAGTGACGAAGTTTTTGCTTCAGAATGAACAGCTTCCTCGGGCTGTTCTGCATTGCCTGTTGGCCGTTGATACCTGCGTCAAGCGCCTACCAAGAAACGAAGCGGCATTAAGACGTCTTGCTGGCGCCATCCGGCACGTTAATGAAGCCCCTGTGGGCGGGCTAGCAAAAGAAGGTTTGCACGGGTTTATCGACAGGCTGCAAGTCGATCTTTCTGAGCTGCATAAGGCGATCATGGAGATCTGGTTCCTGCCCGCAGAAGAAACCGACAGCGACACCCAAGACGCCTGACCTTTGCCCTCGTCGTCGCCAACTAAAGTGGTTGACCAATGTCCTCACGTCCCTGGGTGTGTTACACCATAAGCGAATCCGAAAATTACGCGTATATGAAAACCGTAGAAAGCTTACGCACACGATTGGGCGTTTGGGTAGTTGCTGCCGTCGGGCCCTTGATGCGCCTGCTCGCGCGGCGAGGAGTCACGCCTGATCAAGTCACGGTTGCGGGCTGCGTGCTTGCCGTCTGCGCCGCGTTGGTGTTAATGGCTGGCCACCGAACGGGGGCGGGCAGTCTGTTTTTGGTCGCCAGCTTGCTGGATCTCGCAGACGGAACGCTCGCCCGGCTGACGGGCAAGGCGACGGCGTTCGGAAGGTTCCTGGATTCCACCCTAGACCGTGTGGGAGAAGGAGTCATGCTGATGGCCGTCGCGTATTGCCTCAGTTTGGAGAACAACGCCCCCGCCGTAGCCGCGGCGGTGCTGGCTCTGCTCGGCGGCCAATTGACGAGCTATATAAGGGCCCGGGCGGAGGCTCTAGGCATTGCCTGCACGGTGGGACTCGCGACCCGGCCCGAGCGGGTGGCCATCATGGTCGCCGGCTTGCTGCTCGATGCGCTCCCGATCGCCATGTACGCCCTCGCCGCAGTAAGCTCTATCACCGTCGGCCAACGCTTTTATTTCGTATATAAGCAGTATTACGGGGTGAATGGCGGCCCGACCTGAGAGCTTGTGAAAAAATCTGCTGCGCTCGGGATCTCGCGTTCCGGCGGTGCTCGGAATTCTCATGTATTTCAATATACACTCCGGTTCCTGCGCTCCGGCGGAACGCGACCTCCTTCGCTCGCGACGATTTTTTCACAAGCCCTGAGCAATGAAGGCTGCGGAATCACTCTTTGCGCACCGTGCTCACAACCTCGAGTCAAGCGTCTCGGTCTGACCGACGTGGCTCCTCAATGCACGATCCGCCCGTCGACGATCTCGATCTGCCGGTCCGCGCCGCGCGCGAATGCAGGGTCGTGGGGTGACGACAATGATGCCGCGCCGCTCGCTATGTGCGAGTCGCACAGGATGTCGTGGACGTTCTCGCTCGACTTCGTGTCGAGCGCACCGGTCGGCTCGTCGAGGATATCGTCGTCGAGCGAGAGAACATGCGTTTTTACTTTTCCATTACCACCGGCCTGCTCATTAGCTTGGTTCTTAGCTTGCTGTTTTGGTTCTTTCGGCGCTGAGCGCACGACCATAAGAGCTGCTCTCAAATCCATCCCCAGAGAAGCTGCTCGACCTCTATTCGTTTCAGCGGCGACGAAATGCCAAGACCGGCCGCCACGCTGACGCCCAAGGATTGAAGGTGCTGCTGATAGGTGTTGTAGTCTGCCGGCGTGAGGTAGTAAGCATATGATCTCACGCTGCCATTCCCGTTATGAAGCGATCGAAGTTGCGCGCAGAAGCGCGAGGTGCATGCGTATACCGTCCGGTCCAGGGGGCCGTGAAGCCTGTCAATGGGCGTAGCGGGATTTGTTCCATTCGGTGACAACGACCACCAATCCTTCAGTCCGAGATTCACGAACTTTTGCGCTGCACCAAACGGCAGTGTGTTATGGGCATTACGATGCGCGTGTGTCCAGTTGAACGGCACCGACATAATGGCTGCAAGTGCGGTTGAATGCCAATAGTCGAAAGCGGCCTGCGTGGCCAAATAAGCAGCGCAGTTGGTATTGAACGCCGCCAGTTGACTGTTGAGAATCTGAAGCATCTGATGCTTCTGGGTCGGGCTCGGATGGCGAATAGTTCTGGCGACCGTTGCGTAGATGACGTTCAGTCGCTGCTGCGTGGGAGGCCATGCAGGGTTCGCCAGAGCAACATATTTTTTGCGAAATGGGCATGTTAGGAAAATCCCACAAGATACTTTTCGTGATCCTCGGAAATGCATGCCAGTTCTCGCTTTCGTGGCAGATGTCGAATGTTCATACATCTTAATCTTTAGCCCGTAGCCGCATTAGCGAATGCGTAATGCGGGAGATGGAAATTGATTCTCTTCGCTTATTCGCTCCCTACACTATTCCGCCTCCCGCCTCGTCACTTCACGAATCCTTTTTACCAATCTCCGCTATAGCTCGGGCGATACAGTAGGGGACTACTGCGAAGGCTATACCAACAGTTGCATATGCACCCAGATTGGTTGGAGCAACATGATCCCACCCTCAACCGAATATACGAAATAGGTTGACTGCTACTACCAAGGTACCGATGATAGAGCTGATGATTGTTGCCACCCAAAGTGCTTTATTCATATCCTGTTCTCCGTTCGTTCAAAAGATACCATTTCCTACGAGTATAGTTCAGGGTTCAGGTATCTGTGTTTGGAAAGAATTCCGTTCTGAGTCTCTTCAGTTCAGACACCGCTTCGGAATGTCCCTTCGCGGCCGACCCGCAGAAGTATTCCCGAGCATGCTTATAATCAGGCGGAAGGATTAGGCCGTCATAAAATGTGCCTTCAAGAAACATCTTCCCAATTGGGCATCAGCATGACCATGGCGGGCCGCTTCCAAGTATGATTGAAACGCTTCAGCATGGTGGTGTGCGGCATATTGCGCGTCCCCCGTAGCAAAATACAAATTTGTCATACCCTCCCACTCCTTGCTCGGTGGTTCCGCTAGTGCTGCCCAGCGTACTTGCGGCGAAAGAAACCCCGTGTACGCGTCAATAATCGCTTGAGGGCATAGCCTGAGAACCGTTGCTGCGTCGAGGAGGGAGGCCAGCAGGCGCATATCCCTGGTTCACCGCGTTCTGAAGGTATTTCTTCGCTTTACTATAGTCCTGTACCACGCCCTGCCCATAGAAATACTTTTTCCCAATAGCGGTCTGGGCATGCGCATATCCTTGGTCGGCTGCGTTGCGATACCAGTCTATTTCTGTAACCTTTCCTGCTTTGTATAAAGCCCGCTCCAACTGGTACTGGTATCTCGGAAGTGGAGAAACCTCAACCGCCCACGTGCATCCGTCGATGGCGTCGGCCGTGGCGCTGGCCAACAAACTCGCGCGGATCGCCTGGGCGGTGCTGGCCCGCGATCGAAGATACCGGGCGGATTGGGCGGAGCAATCGGTTTGACGCCAGCCGGGAAGATTTGAGTCCCAGCGTATTCGGTTAACAACACACCCCAGATTGCGAAGGTGAAGAAACACGTGATGGCACAACAGGTAAGACCGGCGTTCTGCGATTCCGCCAAGCGTAGTGGCCCCTTCGAGGCCGTCACCCTATAAGGAACCAGAACGCACACATTCCATCATGGCCAGAGCCGATACCGTGCTCACCAACAGGCCGGATATATACATGCAGTCATTCCTTGTGCCCATCAGTGTTTTTCTCCTTGCAAACCGGGTGGAGTCCATATATACGCTCGCTATACACCCCCTAACGTAGCACCGGACATCCTGCCTTATGTGCAGCACCGGTAATCTCTTTTAACTGTGCAATTTTGACATAATCCGGACTAGCCGATCGCGCGATATTGAGAGCCATATGGCCGTAGCCGTTGCAATAAGGCGGTCCTGAACGCATGTCTTCTATCAGCGTATTTGCCCAGATTGTAGGTAGGTCCTCCGCGGCGTATCCATCGTTGAACCCGCTCAGGCCGAACGTGATCAGAGCGATGAGCAGCATGATGATTCCCCATTTCCAATCGCCCCGGAAGAACGCTGGAAAAAACCCAAAGAAGAAGCATGTCCATGAAAATCCCACCGGGGCTTCACGGATCTGGCCGGTCGTGGGATGTTGGAAGTGAATTGTGTTGTAAGCCATAACAGAAACCTCTCGTTAATTGAATGTACCTTATACCTATCGGCCGGCGTCGGCGGGACTTTAGCGCTGGGTAAAGTCGAACGATGAGCGGGCGGCTAAATCACTACATTTTAGCTGGTGGTTGTTCAGTACCGTCCCGCAATTTTTTAGCGATCACCAGTGCCGAATCGAAACGTCGATTGGTTATATATTGGCAAGCGGTTATTAAACCGCTTACTATGAGTACGACTGACGTGAATATCAGACGATTTTTACGAGGAACGTGAAATGATTCGGTGCTGTCGGCCTCGGGGCCTGTTTTATCACCGACGTTTTGAATTCTTCCTCAAAGTAGTTGCAGTATGCATTGCGGTGCTTCTTTGCGCGAGTGCGTTGGGCCAAAATGCCCGCGATGAACACAACATTGCTTAGGGAGTGGCTTTTCTTCAGCCAGGCGTTTCCCAATTACCAACTTGTCGATCACCTTGAATAGCGAGGTATCCCACGGGTGTTCATCCTGCCGCGCCATCCATTGGTTTGCTTGCTTCTGAAACGCGATGTCACATGCGATTGGTATGAAGAAGTCCGATATGATTCGTTTCATAAGCGGCCACTCTTCTCCGTTTTGAACATTGGTATTTCCATTCAGATACATTAGCGTGTACCTACGGTCAATCGGAGGAATGAGATCGGGAAACAGGTGGGCCATGACTTTTGAATGCGCCACGAGACGTGGGTCCGATTGCATGACGACAAGCCTTTCAAAGATTTGCTTGAGTGGCTGCCAGTCAACCGCAGCTATGTTCTGACAGTCGATTGCGATTTCCGCGGCCTTGACGATGTCTCTGTAAAGCCGGGTAACGCTTGACTTGAAGGAGTCGTAATCACCCATCTTGGCTCCACGCTTATGCATGCCTCACGATACGAGCGTCGCGTAGATGTATTCCACATGGCTATCGAAATCCCTGGTATGCCCGCGTTGCAGGCTGGTTTCGACCGCGCCTGTGAAAGTAGAGGCTTGGGCCGCGAAACGTTGCACCGTTCCAATACGCCTGGTAAAACGCCTCGTGATAGCAGATGGCGTTTTTCAAAATGTCATTAACCTGTTTCTGATAGTGACACATCGTTGCTTTTCCTTGATCGATACAAAGTAGTTTTTGAATAACTGCGATCCCAACCAGGATCAGGCACAGCTAACGCGAGCCGGGTGATTCATTAGCCTGCATTTTATTCCCGGCACGTACGGTCTCTAACCTCTTATTCTTACCAAGATAAGCCCTTTATCCTAAGCACATTTTGTGCATTCTCATCGCCCTGTGCAGCAGCTCGACGAAGCCATTTAAGAGCCTCCGCACCATCCTCGGGGACACCTTTACCGGTGGCATAAATGCCTGCTAAGCCGAACTGGCCCGTCGCATTTCCCTGGTTGGCCGCTTTGCTAAACCAGTGCAGCGCCTCTGTATAGGCAGAGTTCGGGTCGCTGCTCAACCCCAAACTCAGTGCGTTAAAATACAAGAGCCCCAAGTTGGCCTGGGCTTGCGGCTCTCCCTGCTCGGCGGCCTTGTGGTACCACTTCACCGCCTCCGCATAGTTCTTAGCGATACCTATGCCTTCTTCATACATACGTGCTAAGCCAAACTGGGCCGCCGCATTTCCCTGCTCGGCCGCTTTGCTCAGCCATTTCGCCGCCTACACGTAGTCCTGGGTGACACCTTCGTCCCCGGCATACATGGGCTCCTATAAGACCTTGGGCCCGCGCATCTCCCTGCTCGGCCGCCTTGCGATACCATTTCATCGCCTCCGCATAGTCCTGCGACACACCCTTACCTTTAAAATGCATGATCCCCATAACAACCTGAGCATTCACATATCCCTGCTCGGCCGCCCTGCCATACCAGTCTACGGCCGCTGGATATTGTTGCGCTTTTTCTAATGCCCGCCCGAACTGGTACTGGTATCTTGCGAGCGGCGACATCTCAACCGCTTGCTTGCATGCTTTTTCAGCCGGTCCTGATTCGATTTGGCCAAAGGGCACGCCTGCTCCGCTTTTCTGCGAGTCATCGGGATCTCCCGCCAGCTGATCGCACTTGGCCCCTACTGATTCCTTCGCCAGGTCGGCCAACCGGCCAGCGAATTCGAGAACCTTGGCATGTACCGGCTTAGCTCCAGACGATAGGTGGGCTTGCTCGGCGGCCTGAGCGGGTAATGTTCCTATTATCGAGACCGCGAACACTGCGCTAAAAGCAATAACGGTTTTCTTAGCTCGTCGCCAGTACAACTCATTGCCCTTAAAAGCCGGTTTGCCGTCATTGACCGAAAACATTCGTTCAGGCAACTCTGCGCCGCAGCTATTAGAAAATTCACCGCACCTTGATATTTGGATACCACAATTCGAAGATAACATGGCTTGTTCCTCTCTCAGAATTACATCGCCCGCAATGCTTCTGCCAGGGCTTGGCGTACACTTTGGTTCTCGTGATTTTGAGACAAATTGGTGAAGACGTTCTTTGTCTTTTCTGTGTTTTGGCTAAAGCGATAAGCATTCGTGAAGCATCCACCGGCCTCCCTATTCTTTCCCATCATGGCGTACGCGTGTCCAAGTTCGCCCAGGCTGAGGTTCGATCGGGCGCCATTAGTAGTGTTTTCATTAAAGCTTGCTCCGACTCTCGCAATCACCCTGCTTCCATCAAGGCGTAGCCGAGGTTATGGATGATCTCGATATCGCCCGGATCCATTTTTGTGGCCAACTGGAAAGAAGCGACTGCTTTATCAGGTCCCTGAGTATTCAAGTAGCTCAGGCCCCTCGTCATTCAGCGCTCTGGCACGCTTGCGGTCGCCTCGCTGCGGTTTAGGCTGTGACAAGAGCTGATCTCTGATCTCGATGATTCTTCGGTTATCGTTCGCGAGCGCTGCGGTGATCATTTCGGCAACGAATGGATTCGCAGCGGCATTGTGAAAGTCGCCCGTCTGCCTGAGATTGGGAACCTTACCCAAAGAGATGCTCGGCGCACCCTTTGGTTGCGACCCCTTTTGGGGCACTGAGGCGGAGACAGCATCTGTCGCAGAGGCCTGTCGAGGCGATGCCTGCTGTTCCTCTAAGGTTCGTTTTGCTTCTTGATCTTCAGCCTTGAGCTTTGCGTTTTCTTCCATCACGCGTTTCATTTCCGCTTCTTGGCTCGCCAGGGTATCTGGTACTTGTTGTGTTTGCACCTTAGCGTTTGTGTGTTCTGATCCTTCATTACTGGCCGCGAGCTCGGAATTTCCTTGCGCCACGCTTCCGGCGGCAGGTTCTCGATATGACGATAGCGCGGTTGCCATTTTTTCTAGGAGCGACTCTCCCATGGCATTTCCTAGCGCTTCAGGATGCCATTCGTTAAGCACCCATCCTTTCTCTGTCTCAATAAAAGTGACTTGATCTTGAATTGAAAACGTTTTCCCTGCGACCAGGTCCATCATAGCCGGACCGAAAGCGGCTAAGGCCAGGCCCTGCGAACCCATAGCGGCGAGCGCGGCGGGTGGCGATTCCTTTATAGCCTGCTGGAGCACCCCTGAAGCGCCGTTTGAAAACACAAGGTCATATTTGACGTCCGCGATATATGTCTTCTCGTCCTTTTCACGTCCGTTAATTTTCTCGAAATTCTCTACCGTGGCTACTCCCCCCGCATTCCCGACCACAACGCTCACAAGCTGCTCCTTAATGTCTCCGACGCTCGGCGGCCCTGAGCAGCCCGCAACCGCTGCAAGAGACAAAATCACAAAAAGATTCTTCACTATACATAGCGTCGTAAATAATGTCGTATAGTCTTGTTACACTAACGGTATCTCTGTGGCCGACGGGAGGTTCCGTTATGAGGAAACTGGAAATCAG
>JBOIEG010001007.1:0-1870 GCA_050740915.1 Gammaproteobacteria bacterium
CGAAGGAACTCCCCGCCACAGGTCTGCGCATCGCAGCCGTCGGCAATTCGGTCGCGGTTATGGAAGGCGAGGCCAAATGGCGCACCGCCGACGGGCAATACCTGCTCGCGTTCGACGTCCTCGCGCCCCAAGGGCGTGTCGTCGTCCTGGAGCGGACGAAGGGCGAAGTAGCGAAGTCTGCTGAAGAATGGTTCGAGGAAGGCTGCCGGCTGGAAGAGACCGACAGTGCCAATGCCATCGCCCACTATCGCAAGGCGCTCGCGGCGAAGATCTGCCAATCGGGCATTTACACCAATCTGGCGTTGCTGCTGCATAAAAATGGCCAATTAAGCGACGCCGAAGCTGTATACTGGGAAGCGATAAAGGCCTGCCCCGATGATGCGCTGCTGTTGTTCAACTACGGGGTGCTGCTGGACGAGCAGTCAAAAGCGGAGAAGCGATCGCCGGGTTGGCAAATTGCAAGCCCGGATTTAATCGGAGCGAAGTGTGCCGCGAGATATCGTTGTGTGTCCGAGGGATTGCCAAGGGAAGGTCATGGCATCGGGAGGCGTGGCGATGGCTGCGTAAAGCAAGGAGTTACGTTTACGTTCAGTGGTTTCGTTTTCGGCGGGCCGCTCACTTCAGTTCGTTACCCACTAGGCCACTTCGGCGAAACCAAGGCCAAATAGCTCTGGCGGACCCCAGAGAAGAAAACACTGAAAGCGCTGACCTTCAGCATCAATGCCATTATGGCATACAAGAATACCGAACGAAGAGGTAGAAGTTATGAGTTCATTACAATTCCGTCCGTTTACCGGATTATCAATCTGCATACTGGTGCTGGCGTGGGCGTGTTTGGTCCCTGCGTCTGCGCAGGAAACCAGAAGCCCGCTTGAGACAGAAAAGAAGCAGATCGAGCTGGAGAGACAGAAGCTCGAGCTGGAGAAGAAGCAGTTGGAGTTGCAACGCGAGCAATTGCAGATAGAGGATACCGCGCGCAAGGAGCTTCAGCTCAAGGAAACAGAAGACGCCGTCACAATGCAGCTCGAAGGCGACGTGCTTTTTGATTTCGACAAAGCCGAGATCAAGCCCGAGGCGGAGCGAACTCTCGACAAGGTCGGGACCGTGATCGCGCAGTTCGCCGGGGGCGAAGTGCGCATCGACGGACACACCGATTCCAAAGGTTCGCCAGACCTAAACCTTGGGCTTTCAAAACGGCGCGCAGAGGCGGTGAAAGACTGGCTGGTGAAAAAGAAAGGCATTCTCGAATCAATTATCACGACCCAGGGCTTCGGTGAGACGAAACCGGTTGCGCCGAACACCAATCCCGACGGTAGCGACAACCCGCAAGGCCGACAGCAGAACCGGCGCGTTGAGATCACAGTTGAAAAGACGTGAGCGCGCAGAGAAAGCAAAGGGAAAGGGGTCATGGAACGGGGCAGGCCGTGCTTTTTGCCTGACGAGGAAGTGCTGGTCAACCGGGCAAAATGGGCGGAAGCGAGCATTGACCAATCGGGTAAACCGGGACCGGAGCATTTAAAGAAGATTTGCCGCGCCGGCCATGCGTTCGTTACCGGAACAGCACCCCGCGCGAGCGGCGTATCGATAAGCGGTTTCGAAAGCTCGATCGCGGGCTTGCGCACGGTGGGCAGGTTGATCTGATCAAATGTACCGTGCATCCAGCCTCTTAGGGAGATTTCGCTCGGTATGAGAAGAGCACATAGTTTTAGCCTCGTGTTGGCAGCGTTGTCATTAGCGGGAACCCATACGTAGGATCTTTAAACTTATTGAATTATAAGGGGAACTAACGAGGTTTCACTCGATCCCATAGAGCAATCAAGCACGATTGACTCTAGTCATAAGGGGGACCGAGTGAAACAACGACAAGCTA
>JBOIEG010001008.1:0-2679 GCA_050740915.1 Gammaproteobacteria bacterium
GGATCGAAGAGCGCTTAGCGTTAGTTGAAGAACTCTGGGATAGCATCGCTGCCGATAGCGCCGCGATACCACTGACCGACGCTCAACGCGCCGAGCTTGATAGGAGGCTTGCGGATCACGAAGCAACTCCGGACGATGTCGTTCCTTGGGAAGAAGTAAAAGCATCAATTACTGAACGCCTCAAGAGGTGACTTTAACAGTCGTCTTTCGGCGCGCTGCGCGCCGTGAGTTCGACGAAGCCGCTTTGTGGTACGAGGAACGCCGTTTTGGTCTTGGTGCCGAATTTACAAGTGAGATCAACCGTTCTGTCACCAATGCAGCGAGTAACCCGCAACGTTTTCCTATTATCGAGATACGCGATGCCTTAGAGTACGCCGCTTCCCGTACTCTGTATTCTTCCGTGCCGAGGCCAAAGTATCGTCGTACTGGCAGTATTTCACGCTCGTCGCGATCCAGCCATATGGCAACAGCGCACATAACTATCGGCTCAAGCCGACGCCCGAGATCGCTCCTCGCTTTTCTAGGCTTCCGTGGCGGGCGCGGCTTAGCGGTAGTCGTTATCGCGCCAAGAGAAACTTGGGGTATCTTGCGGGGTGAAAGGAACAGCAGTGCGAGTTGCACGCGGTCGGCTTCCCGTCGCGCAGGGACCGGACCGGCAGTTATCCGCAGTCGAATGCTGCGGCCTCAGCGATGCGCTGTGCTGTGAATCAACCTCAGAAGAGCGCCCTGCGGGAAATCCGCATGCGGCGTTCCGTGGGAACCGGAGGCGGGTGACCGCCTTCGGTGACCCGGCGGGTGTTGGCAACCGGCATCTCTACCGCGACTATACGATTTGCCGAATGGGTTCGATCATTACTGGGTATCTACCGTTTCCACCAACGCAGGGTCAAACCGCGAGCGGGTATAGCCCCGGAGGTGCCGCTGTCTGCGACCTGCTGCGGGAGCTTAATGCCACCGTGGTGCGGCGGCGCGCCTTACCAGTAACCCAACAAGTGCCACGGTCGAAAACCCCGCCCCGGCAATGAACGTCATCGCCGGTCCGACCGCGCTCCAGAGCGCCCCTGCCAACATACTCGCGGCGAGCAGCGCGCCGGCCGTAACTAGATTGAATACGCCAAACGCAGTGCCACGCAGGTTCGAAGGCGCGGTCTCCGCCACGATGGTCGCGAGCCGTCCCTGGGTGGCGCCCATATGCAGGCCCCAGAATACCGCTCCGGCTCCAACCAGGCCGATCGTGTCCGCCGCCGCGAGCAGCAGATCCGCCACCATCAGGAAGCCGATGCCGACGGCAAACAGAAGCCGGCGGCCGCCTCGATCTGACAGGCGCCCGAACGGATAGGCGCTCGCGGCATAGACCACGTTCATGAGCAGAAGGATCACGGGTACGAGGGCCGCGGAAAGCCCCACGTCCTTGGCACGCAGCAGCAGGAACGCCTCGCTGAAGCGTGCGAGCGTGAGCACCGCGGCGAACGCTAGGAAGAGCCAGTAGCGGCGCTCAAGCCGCCCGATCTCGTCTTTGTGAATGGGGAAGCGCTGCGATGTCCCGGTGTGCGAGACCTCGGGCTCCCGCACGGCGAGGACGAGGACAGCGACCGAGGCGATCGCCGGGAGTACGGCGATCCAGAACACCAGACGGTAGTCCCCACCGCTCGCGGCCATCAATGCAAGCGCTAACGCCGGGCCGAGGAACGCCCCCACGGTATCGAGGGACTGGCGCAGGCCGTAGGCAGCGCCGCGGAGCGCGGGCGGCGTGAGGTCGGCGACCAGCGCATCGCGCGGCGCCCCCCGAATGCCCTTGCCGATCCGGTCCACCAGGCGCGCGGCAAACACCATTCCTATGCCAGTCGCAAGCGGGAACAGCGGTTTGCTGAGCGCGGCCAATCCGTAGCCGAGAACCAACAGCGGTTTCCGCTGCCCGATCCTGTCGCTCACGGCGCCGGCGAACACCTTGACGGCCGCTGTCGCGCCCTCGGCGATACCTTCGATGATGCCGACCGAGAGTGCACTCGCACCGAGCACAGAGACGAGGAACACCGGCAACAGGCTGTGGATCATCTCAGAGGACGTGTCCATGAACAGGCTCACGAAGCCGAGGGCGAAGACCCCGCGAGGGAGATGTTCTCTCGTCATCGCTTTCGTCGCTCAGAATTGCCCAATTTCAACCGGAGCAACCGAGCGGATATGTCGCACGGGCTACGGTTGGTTAGACGAGAAGGGCTATAGCGCCAACATTGCCTCCGTGGACAGGCATTAGTGGATTGGCACGGTATCCGTTTGATACGGTGCTATGGGCTGAATCAGCATTTGACCTCTAATGAGGTAGCGAACCGGCACCACCGGGCAACAGTTTCCCACTTTTATAATAAAGTCATACTCTGGCGCAAAGTTCATGTCCTTACAACAAACTCCAAACCTCGCTCGACTGATATTGGCCATAGTGTTACTCAGCCCGCCCTACGTCCTCGCAGCCGATCTAGGACTTGTCAATCTGCTTACCAGCCAGCTCGGCGTAACGACACCTCAGGCACAGAGAGGTGCGGGCGCGATCTTCAAAGGGTGTAGGTCTGATACTGAGGTCCGTCAATGGGTTTGTTGATGAGGAAAGAGAACGACATTTTCCGGGATCTCGACGGTGCCTTTATAAGTCTGCGAGAGTAGTTTCCAACCGCGATCGAAGCG
>JBOIEG010001009.1:0-8869 GCA_050740915.1 Gammaproteobacteria bacterium
GTTTCGTTCGTCGCTCCCTCGACTCCTCCACAGACGCAACACTCGATACGGGTGGGTGGCTAGCCCTTACCCGACAGGGACTCTCACCCTGCAAGATGCGCCGAGCTTTTCCCAGCGCGATAACGTAGACGCTGCACCTTTGCGTCCTACCGGAACTTCGCCCTCCGACCACCAGATTAGGTAGTTGTTATGCACGACAAGCGTAGTAAAGAAGCTTTTCAGGTCTGAGTACTCCCGCCTATGGAACCGCTTTGACGATGTTGCAGGGTTCGGCAGATCGCTTTCAATTAGGCGGCTTTCTTGAAAATTAGTACAGGAAGCGACAAGGACCATGGCAACCACCGCGCCGGATCTCGAAGGGCTACGAGTTTTCGTCAGTTATCCTCGAGGATGCCTCGGCCATACCTGGGCGGAAGCCGTCCAAAGCCATCTGGTAAGCCTCGGTGTCGAGGTATGGCGTGATGAGGATGCGATCCGCGAGGGTGGGCAGGACCGGTACAACCGCATCGTGGAGGGGCTCGCGAAGCGTGATGACATCCAGCGCTGTCGCGAGATCAGATGGACCCCATCCTCACGCCCGGGCCCTCTCGTGGCACAAAGGCCGCCAGTATTGAGGTATCCTGCGCATGTCCGATGTCTTTCTCTCCCATAATTCCACCGACAAACCCGCCGTCGAGTCGCTGGCCCATCGCTTGCGTGCGGAGGGCATCGAACTCTGGCTGGACGAGTGGAACCTCATCCCCGGCAATCCCTGGCAGGAGAAATTATTCTGAAGCTCGGCGCCAAACCGCTGGAAAGCCTGGCCATCGCCCTGTGTAGCCATGAGCACCTGGGCAAGGGACAGTACACAGCGGATCAGTTCAAACAGCACGGGCCACAGCTCCACTGGCTTTGCCGCCAAGCCCTGCATGGCCAGCCCGAAACCCGCCGCGTGGTGATCCTGGTCGATCAGTTCGAGGAAGTATTTTCCCTATGCGGTGACGAGGACGAACGCAAGGCCTTCATCGACAACCTCCTCACCGCCGCCACGGACGCCACCGGCCAGGCCATCGTGCTACTCACCATGCGTGCTGATTTCTACGGCAAATGTGGGCTCTATCTGCAACTGGCGGCGGCCCTGTCCGGCGACCAATGCCTGCTCGGCCCGATGACCCCGAATGAACTGCGGGAGGCTATCGTTGCCCCAGCCCAGCGGTTCGGTTGCGAGGTGGAACCGGGCCTGGTGGAGAAGCTGCTCAGCGATGTCGCCAATCAGCAGGGCAGCCTGCCTTTGCTGGAGCACGCTCTAGAGGGGACCAGCGCCAGTCGCGGAAACTGCGGCTCGAAGATTACAAGGGACTGGAAAAAGCGTTGGAAGAATGGGCCAACAGAATTACAACGGCTTCACCCCCGCACAGAAGGCGCTTTGCCAGCGGATTTTCCTGCGCCTAGTGCAACCCGGCGAAGGGACGGAAGACACCCGCCGCCGGGCGCGACTGGACGAATTGGGCGACAGCAAAGATGCCGAGCATGTTCTCAAGACCCTGGCCGACGCTCGTTTGATCACCACCCAACAGCAGTTTGCGGAAGTCGCCCACGAAAAACTGATCGGCACTTGGTCCGTGCTACGTGGCTGGATGAGCAAAGACCGCGAGGCCTTGCGCATGCAACACCAGATCAGCGAGGCGGCACAGGAATGGGAACGGAACCGGCGCGGCAAGGACTGGCTGCTGACCGGCTCGCGCCTGCAAGCCGCGCATGAATGGCTGCAAACCCGTGACGACGACGCCAGCGCGCTAGAAAGGAAGTTCATCCAGAGACGACCTCGGGCGCGGCGGGCAACACGATCTCACCCGGTTCGGCCGCAGTGTCCAGCACCGCGCGATTATGCTTGAAACGCAGCGCTTCCAGCACCGCCCGGTCGAGCACCCGTCGCGCATCCACTTGGGGATCTCGGAACTGCCATCGGATAATGGGGACGTTGCCGCCGTAGGGAAAGCTCCTCGGATCACCGCCCTCCAGGGCATCGACGATCAGGATGTGGGCGCCGAGCCGTTTCGCTTCCAGCACCTCGCGCCGGCACCAGGGGCGCGAGCTTGTCACCCCCTGCACCGGATTCGGGTGATCGGTATAACCCCACTCTCGGGCTCTATTGAAGATTGCGGACAACAAGGCGATTTCACGATTTGCTCGGACCTTAGCGCTACGCCCATCGAGGTATTTGCGGATCACTTGCGGCGTCAAGGCGTCGATTGAGAGATCGGCAAATACCGCCCGCAGGGGTTTCAAGCGCTGCCTGCCATCGAACTGCGTGCGCGGGGCTTTCTGCGGCGTGACCTCACGCTCATAGCGATCGAAGATAAAGCCGAGCAAGCGCACATCGCGCGGCCGCGGTTGGCCTTCAAGCTCAGCCCGGCGTTTTGCTTCGATCAGATCCGAGCCAAGGGGGATCACTTTCTGCTTGCCGTGATCGTCTGCCGGCAATCGGTAGTAGCATCCCACCCAAATTTCGCCGCGTCTGTTGGTGTAGGTACGGCAGGTCATGCGTGGAGGCAAACGAGATGTGATCATGGCCGCAATCCCAGCAAAAAACAAAAAATAGTAAAAGCTTTTACTATTTCGGTTAATCCCTAACCACGTTATGTTTTTTAACTATTTGATTTTATTTGAGGCTGGGGTCGGAATCGAACCGGCGTCCACGGCTTTGCAGGCCGCTGCATGACCACTCTGCCACCCAGCCATAGGCTACAATCTTTAAGGCACAATCGATTCTATTCTATCGGGACAAAACGAAAAACCCTGCTGTGCTTCGGTAAGTGTCTTGTTTAAAAAATTGACAACACACAGGCGAGGTAGTACATTTTTTGTGCGGCGCACCAAATGGCGGCTCCTGCAACGGAACTTTTGACCATCAGGATCTAAGCGTGCAGACACCTCCCTCGGCTCGGCCTCATTGCCCTCATTTCTCATCCGGCCCGTGCGCCAAGCGTCCGGGCTGGACCATGGGCGCGTTGCAGAACGCTTGCATTGGCCGCAATCACCGCTCGCCTCGCGCGCAGGCCAAGCTCGCCGACGCCATCGCGCGGACGAAACGGCTGCTCGGGATCCCGGACGGGCATCGGCTTGCGATCGTGCCCGGCTCCAACACGGGGGCGTTCGAGCTTGCGCTGTGGTCGCTGCTGGGAGAGCGGGGTGTGGACGTATTGGCCTGGGAGAGCTTTGGCCACGGCTGGGCAAGCGATGTGCTCGATGAGCTGCGGCTTGAGGACGTGCGCGTATTCGAGGCGCCCTACGGCAAGCTCCCCGATCTTACCCGAGTGGACACGGACCGCGATGTGGTGTTGGTTTGGAACGGAACCACCTCCGGGGTCCGCGTCCCAGATGCGAGCTGGATCAAAGATGAGCACCAGGGGCTGGTGCTGTGCGACGCCACTTCGGCGGTCTTCGCCATGGACATACCGTGGAACCAATTGGACGCGGTCACCTTCTCTTGGCAAAAGGCGTTAGGCGGGGAGGGACAACATGGCGTGTTGGTGTTAAGCAGCCGCGCCATAGAGCGGCTAGAAACCTATCGTCCATCTTGGCCGATGCCGAAGGTGTTTCGTGTCACCAAGCGAGGCTCGCTCGAAGAAGCACTATTTCGGGGCAGCACGATCAATACCCCTTCCATGCTATGCGTAGAGGACTACTTGGATGCGCTGCAATGGGCCGATCAGGCAGGCGGATTGCCAGGGCTAATTGAGCGCACGCAAACCAATTTTGCCGTTCTTGAGCGGTGGGTCGCAGGGACGCCGTGGGTGGCGTTTCTCGCCGAGGACCCCGCCACGCGTTCACCGACTTCGGTTTGTCTCAAGGTGATCGATCCTTGGTTCGAAAAACTCAAGCCTGAAGCGCAGCGCGCCTCTATCGCAGAGATCTGTGCTTATCTGGAGCAGGAGGGTGTGGCGTATGACATCCAGAGCTATCGCGAGGCGCCCCCGGGACTTCGTGTCTGGTGTGGTTGCACCGTGGAAGCGGAGGACCTTATGGCGCTGACAGGCTGGCTTGACTTCGCATTTCAGCGCGTGCAATCAGTCAAGGCGGATAAAACATGAAGATATTGGTGGCCGACGCGATCGCGGACGAAGGACTTACGTTACTTAGAGAAAGCGGATTTACCACCGTCGTTGAGACGGGACTGTCCGAAGCAGCGTTATGCGAGCGCATAGGCGACTGCGAGGCCGTCATCGTGCGCAGCGCTACGTTCATCACCCAGAGCGTCATCGCGGCAGGGCAGGCTTTGCGAGTAATTGGGCGTGCCGGTGTCGGGGTGGACAATATCGATGTGGCGGCGGCTACGGAGCGTGGGATCGTCGTGCTCAACACGCCCGACGCCAATGCCACGACCGCGGCCGAGCTGACCCTAGCACACCTTCTGTCCTTGAGCCGGCACCTGCCGGCCGCGGATCGCTCGATGCGTGCCGGCCGCTGGGAGCGTTCTCGTTTTCTCGGCACAGAGGTAGCGGGAAAGGCCTTAGGCGTCATCGGCTATGGCACCATCGGCCGCATCGTGGCCGCCCGTTGCTTGGGATTAACCATGCGTGTTCTGGCCCATGATCCTTTCGTCACCGAAAGCACCCTGATCGCAGATGGGATTGAGCCGGCAAGCTTGGATAACGTACTCGCCGAGGCGGACTTTCTAACGCTTCACTGTCCGCTCACGGACAAGACCCGTGGCCTCATTAACGCCGAGCGCATCGCCCACATGAAACCGGGCGCACGCCTGATCAACTGCGCGCGCGGGAAATTGGTCGATGAGCAAGCGTTACTAATCGCCTTGGAAAGCGGGCATCTTGCGGGTGCGGCTCTGGATGTATTTGCCCAAGAACCTCCCACCGGTTCCGCACTGCTTAGCTCAGACAAGCTCGTGTTCACCCCGCACCTCGGCGCTTCCACCCAGGAAGCCCAGGTGGCGGTCGGGGTGGCGGTCGCCCGGCGGGTTGCGAACTACTTGAGCCGGGGGGAGGCGATCAACGCGGTCAATCTGCCTCACGTGCCGACGGAGGAGATGCAACGCATCCGACCCTATCAGGATCTGGCGCGGCGCTTAGGAAGACTGCTCGCGGCATTAGCCCCCGGCCCGCTCAGTGAAGCAGAGGTTGCGCTTTCCGGCCGCGCCGGAGAATTTGATCCCCATCCGATTGCCGTCGAAGCCTTGGTCGGTTTGCTCCAAGATCAGATGTCGGTTCCGGTGAACAGCGTTAATGCCCGCTATCTGGCCAAGCGCCAAGGGATCGCCCTGGTGGAGGCCCGCTCCGAGGCGACCCACGACTACCTTGCTCTGGTCAGCGTTATCGGCCATCATGCCCGGGGAACCACGACCTTGGTCGGCACCTTGCTCAGCGATTCCCATCCGCGGTTGGTGCGCATCGATGATTATGAGGTGGAAACGGTGCCTGAGGGCACTCTCCTGATCACCGAGCACGACGATCGGCCGGGCGTCGTGGGCGCGCTGGGAACCTTGTTAGGGCGTGAACAGATCAACATTTCCCGCATGCAGGTGGGTGTGGCTGCGAGCCGACAGAGGGCCATTGCCGTGATCGGG
The DNA here is from genome assembly GCA_050740915.1 of Gammaproteobacteria bacterium. GTDB lineage: Bacteria > Pseudomonadota > Gammaproteobacteria > JBOHHR01 > JBOHHR01 > JBOHHR01. The sequence continues at coordinate 5,564 of JBOIEG010001009.1, forward strand.
ATCTCGGCACCCCTGAGTGAGCCGCTGCTGCGTCAAGTCGAGGCCATCGCCGCCATAGACAAGGTCTATCAGCTCACCCTTTAATGGCTGGGCCGCCTTTCAGCACGGTCTTTTTCGACTGCGACAGCACCCTGTGCGCTCTGGAAGGAATCGATGCCTTAGCCGAACGGGCCGGAGTCGCTGAGCAACTCGCCCCGCTGACGACGGCAGCCATGGACGGTATCATTCCCCTGGAACGCATTTATCGCCATAGGCTAGAGGTGATCCGCCCCGATAGCGAGTCTATGGCGTGGTTGGGACAGTATTACTTAAAGACGCTGGTGGATGGGGCAGGCGACGTTATTCGTGCCTTGCACGCGCTGGAAAAGCGCGTCTACATCGTGAGCGGCGGGATCCGCCAAGCCGTTCTGCAGGTGGCAGCGGCCTTGGAGATCCCTCAAGAGCGGGTGTACGCCGTGGATTTATTCTTCAATGAACAAGGCGCTTTTTGCGGTTATGATCAGCGCTCGCCTTTGGTATACGCCGACGGCAAGGCCACCGTGTGCCGTGAGCTTATGGCCGACGGAGAGGCGGCGGCCCTGGTCGGAGACGGCATGGTAGACATCGCGGCTCAATCTGCGGGCGTGCTCATCATCGGCTTTGGCGGCGTGGTGCGCCGACCACGGGTAGCGGAACAGGCGACGATCTATATCGATGAGCCCTCGCTGCGCCCCGTGCTGCCGTTGCTTTTGACGCGCGAAGAGCAGGATCGAGCGCAGCGGCAACAAGCCGGAACTTTGGAGGAGAGCTGATGAAAACACTAAGACAACTACTCGATGAAAAAGGCCACGAGGTCGTTTCCATTGCGGCCGGCGATTCGGTATTTGATGCCATCAAGCTGATGGCGGAGAAAGGCATCGGGGCGCTGGTGGTCATGGATGGCCTTAAGCTCGTGGGTGTCGTTTCGGAGCGCGATTATGCGCGCAAGGTTATCCTACAGGGCCGCTCATCGCATACAACGTCGGTCAGGGAAATCATGAGCGCACCGGTAGTCTGTGCTTCGCCGGAGCATACGGTACAGGAATGCATGGCACTGGTCACCGACAAGCGGATCCGTCACTTGCCGGTGCTGCAGGGGGCAGAGCTGGTGGGCATGATCTCGATCGGGGATCTGGTCAAATCCATCATTGCCGAGCAGCAATTCGTGATCGAGCAGCTTGAAAACTACATCGCAGGGTGAGCTTCCCTAAGAGCCTGTGGAAAAATCGTCGCGAGCGAAGGAAAGTCGCGTTCCGCCGGAGCGCAGGGCCGTTTCGTCGAGAACGAAACGGCGCACAAGCCCCGCAGGGGCGAGTCTCATGGATGAGACGAGCAACCGCAGTGTATAGTGAACTACATGTGGATTGCTGCACACCATCCCTGGCGCGCACCCTGCGGGCCGCCTGTTGCGTTCCCAATCCGCTCCCGGCGGATTGGTCCGAGCACCGCTCGGTACGCGAGGTTCCGAGCGCAGTTGATTTTTTCACAGGCTCTTAAGGATGGCCAAGCGCTTCGACCTTCAACCAGATGCGGCGCACGTTTTGTCCTTGGATGTTGGCGTTTTGCAGGAGTCCCGAAGCGCGGTCGTTGAACTGCTCGCTTACCGCCCCGAGGTCTATCCACTGGCCGAGTTGCGTGGACACCGTAGTGCTTAGAGCTTGGGTGTCTATGCTGGCACGGCCAGAACCTCCGCGTAACGCTTCCAACCGGGGTGAAATATGCAGTGTGACCCGATCGCCGTTGACCAAAGGCATCACGTAAAAACCTGAGGCGGTGTCGCGATAATCGCTGGAGCGCTGAATCACCGCGCCGCCCGGACCGATGATGACCGTCTCGCCGCTCAAGGGCACCGAACGTCCGGTGTAAATGAACGCCGCTTGTCCTTCTACGGTTTGCACAAGATGCGTGTGATTTTGGCTGGACTGATCGTCGGCCCCGAAGGCGCGATAGCGCAGCTCACCCCGTTCACCGCGGTGGCCAAGGAGCATACCTTCCGTCTCAGGCGGATTGTTGTACCCAAGCGCGAAATCGCCCCTGCGGTAGTGCCCCGAGAGGCCCTGGCTCGTTTCCACGCCCTCTTGCTCGGTCTGCTGACGCACGATGATTTTCAAACGGCGCAAGGGGCGGTCGATGGCTGCAAGGACGCGCTTGATTTCCAGCAGATTGCGTTGGGAGGAACGTACGATAAGCTGGCTGCTCATGCCGGTGACGGTTCCGCCAGGCGCCACCAGAGGCTTGAGCAGTGGGATCACATCGGCGCTCAGACGATGCTCCAGAGATATCACCTCCAAAACCATTTCCTGCGCCACGACATAGCCTGGGAACAATGCTAGATCGACGAAAATAAGGCTTGCAGCAAGAGGCATTGTGTGGTTCGCCGGCTAGCGGATCGAGCTTGTCGGTGCGCCGCTTGGTAGGCGTTGCCGCCTCAAAACGGCAGCTTGAGCGTGGGGTCCAGCGCCAGCAACTTCTCTCTAAACCGAGCCTGAACGGTCTCTAACGCCGCTTTATGATCGGCTTCAAAACGCAGAACCAGACAGGGCGTGGTATTGGAAGCCCGAACCAGTCCCCAACCCTCTTTGAAGTCGACCCGGAGCCCATCCACGGTGAAAACGTCGCCTGTTTCAAACCGAGCCGAGGAGACGAGGTCCTGCATAAACTGAGCGTGCCGCTGTTCGGGCATATCCAGGCGCAGCTCAGGGGTAGCGACCCCACCCGGAAGCTCGGCAAAAACAGCCGCCGGCGGTTTGTTTTGCTCGACTAAGATCTCCAGAAGCCGTGCGGACGCATATAAGGCGTCATCGAAACCATACCATCGTTCTTTGAAGAAGATGTGGCCGCTCATCTCGCCCGCCAATAAGGCACCCGTCTCCTTCATCTTCGACTTGATCAGCGAATGCCCGGTCTTCCACATCAACGGCGTTCCGCCGGCTTCTTGGATCACCCGTCGCAAATGGTTGCTGCACTTGACATCGAAGATGACAGTGGCTGCGGGGTTACGCTTGAGCAGGTCGCGCGCAAAGAGCATCATCTGCCTATCCGGCCAGATGATATTTCCCTGGCCATCCACTACCCCTAAGCGGTCTCCGTCGCCGTCGAACGCCAATCCCAAGTCGGCCCGATCCTCCTTCACCCGCTCGATCAAGGCACGCAGATTTTCCGGCTGGCTGGGATCGGGGTGATGGTTGGGAAAACGGCCATCGACATCACAGAAAAGCTCCACCACGTCGTGCCCCAGAGCCCGCAGTAATTGTGGCGCCACGGCTCCCGCTACTCCATTGCCACAAT
>JBOIEG010001010.1:0-1662 GCA_050740915.1 Gammaproteobacteria bacterium
TTCCGGCGGTGCTCGGAATCCTCATGTATTTCAATATACACTGCGGTTCCTGCGCTCCGGCGGAACGCGAGATCCCGAGCGCAGTAGGTTTTTTCACAAACTCTGAGGTGGTGACCAGAAAACGTCATCTTCCTATTACCAAGGCCCGTATCAATCTCGGTGCTGTTTATGGACGATTCTATGAGGCCGGCCACTAGGCGCTGTCTCGACTCTCGTCCCAGCCCTCAGGTTTTGCGAGCTTCAGGGACAAGTGCAAGTGGCGGCACGCAATAGTACCCCTCACCGCAAAACCCCCATACGCCCCGCCGCTTGGCCCGGGCGATGCGCTCGAGCGCATGGTATTCAACTGGCGCATTAGGAGTCGCTAAGGCAAAGCCGTGCCCGATCAAATAGGCACTTATATCTTCTTCGCGACGGTAGCAGACGGCGGTGCTGCTACCGTCGCGGTTCCTCCATCTGAGCACACAACGCACGAAGCCTCGGGTCTTCTCATCGGGGGCGCGTGTCGCCAGCTCCCGCCATCCCCACGATTCCAGATTGGCGCCTCTCAGCGTGTGGCAACCTGAGGTCGGGATATAGATACCAAGGAGTCGGATGATGCGCCCGCCCATCTTCAAGCTTGTATCTTTCTGAACGAACGCATTGCCATGGAGCTCGGCCGCGCTGAGGTACCCTGGCGCCATCGAAAGCCCAACGATCGCCGCCAAACATAGACTCCTCAAGTGAGATCGATCGTTATCCAGAAGTCGGTGAGGTGCGCGGCGGCGGGTTTTAGCGAATCCGGCAGCTCTGCCGATTCCCTGCGCGATCCCCACCAGGCATTTTGAGATACTGTTCAGAGTATCGGCGGTCGTGGGCTCGATGAATGGGTTTAACTTGGCTGCGGTCTTGCGATCCACGTGGGGAATAGGAGTTTCGTTATTGCTCATGTTTCTACCCTCTTGTTACTTGTAACGCTGGCAGTTTATATCTACTCCAGCCGTTCCCCCCAATCAAGCTGCGCACGTTTTTTGTATGGACACTAGCGCCTCAATCGCCGAGAACCCTTTCTAAACCCTGGCCGGGTTCTCGGGGCGGCCTGGTCCATCGCCACTAGCGCGAGCTCAACCTTGACCCAGGACAGCACGCAGCGCCAGGCGACGCGCTCGGCATGCTCGTAAGCACGATATCTGGTATCGGCGGAATGTCAACGAAACGGGTACGCATTCGTTACCTAACCACTGGCGCATCGGTGCGCCGAGAAAGGCAGAAAAGCTGCTCGGGAAACATCCTACTCAGAAACCGCTGGAGCTGCTTGACAGGATTGTCCGTTGTTCATCACACAACGCAGACTTGGTGATCGATCCCTTCTGCGGCAGCGGAACTACCGGTATTGCAGCGCTGGGCAATCACCGGCGTTTTATTGGCATCGATCGGGACCGTGAACACTTAGAGCTGGCTAAGAGACGAGCGACCGAATGGCGATCAACGTTGAAGGCTTAATACGCTCAGAAAACCTCTGCGAGTAGGTTAGTTTATTTAGTAAAGGTCTCGAAGCTATACATAGCGACTTAAATAATGGCGCATAGTCGTGCCAATTGTTTATTTGGCCTCCCCCAGAGTCTGAAGCGCTCGGACACGGCATTCATGATGTCGTCGAGGGTTGGGAAGTGCCGATTGTGG
>JBOIEG010001011.1:0-1244 GCA_050740915.1 Gammaproteobacteria bacterium
CCACAATCGGCACTTCCCAACCCTCGACGACATCATGAATGCCGTGTCCGAGCGCTTCAGACTCTGGGCAAGGCCAAATAAACAATTGGCACGACTATGCGCCATTATTTAAGTCGCTATGTATAGCGATTAAACCTATCTTAGTCCTAGTGGGGCTTCTACCGTTTGGCTATGCCGCTAGCATTGGCCCGATAACACCGCCACCCGTGATAATGAGCACCATGGTGGATTTCAAGAAAACGTGATGGTCATTACGGGCGATAACTTTGGCAGCGCACCACCTATCGTAAGATTGGCCAAACACGTTCTGCAGGTGAAAAGTCATGCCGCGAACCAAGTCGTAGTCAGTCTGCCCTCCGGCATCCCGCCTGCGACCTATAGGCTCACGGTCGCCGCTCAGGGTCCCTATAAATTAACATCGGATATCTTTGATGCGGCTCTATTCGCCGCTGCTGGCAGATAACGGAAGACGAATAGGATCCAGCGCGGAAGAGGGGCGCGCCTTGATCGGCGCGCCCTTCAGCCTAGAGTGTTAGGCTTAAAGAACGGGTCTGCGTAGGGAATGTTGTGGTCAAAGCCGGACACATAACCGTTCTTTACGTCGACGGAAGCGTTCCCATAGTTTCCAAAGCTGTAATCGTATACGGAAAAAACTTGCTGTTTCCTAATGGCTGCCCCTACAACTGCTGCGACCCTGGCTCGAGCTAAATTTTTCATAAGCAGCATGCTTATTTCAGCAGCGGGTCATCTTTCGGCAAACGCTTCGAGTACCATAGGGCCAGTTTGTGTCGCATGGTTTGTTGCGAGACCTTGTCTTCTGGCAAAGGTTGAATCACCTTGTCGTGCACCAGCAAACGGTAGATATACAGAATCTTCTCACTGGCCGAATCCGTAGGCTCAAATACGGCGGCGCCGCGATCTTCGGCATACGTCACACCTGCCACAATCGCCGCCTTCACCAACTCTGTCTCGTGTTTCAGTTTCGCCATGGTGCTCTCATATGTCAAAATGCGTGGAGGATGGTTGTTCCGTCTGTTGGGAATTTCTGGATCAAGCGGCTCCGGGAGTTCCTCGGCCTGATCCTGTTTCAGAATCGATGTGACCAGCAGTACTAATAATTATACCCGGTCTCGTTGTGCATACGGACATCGAGGCCTTCAGTCTCCTCCTCAGCGCTTACGCGCAAACCCAGCGTGAGATCGATGAGCTTCAGGATCACGAAGGTTACGACAGCGCACCAGATC
>JBOIEG010001012.1:0-1570 GCA_050740915.1 Gammaproteobacteria bacterium
CCACAATCGGCACTTCCCAACCCTCGACGACATCATGAATGCCGTGTCCGAGCGCTTCAGACTCTGGGCAAGGCCAAATAAACAATTGGCACGACTATGCGCCATTATTTAAGTCGCTATGTATAGCCACATACCCGCTGGGGAAAACGACATGACTCAGCCACACGATCCCGAGGGGCGCCGCCTGCCCCTCAAGCTGGATACCACGACCAACGGCGAATTCGCGTCCATACCGCTGGAGTCGGTGCACCGGCAGGTGCGGCGTCTGGCGCATGAGGCCGCCACGGACAACGCCAAGCGTTGCGGGGTGGGGCACCGGCATTTTTTTTGATCTCGGCCTGTGGGGCAGCCTCCACCTTGCTCGCGATAAACGCCGCGTACGCAGCCGCGGGGCGTTCTTTGAGCTCACCAAGGAGACTGCGCTCGATCGGGAGGTCGCGGCCGCGGCGCTTGAAGGTCACGAGCTCATCTTCAACGTGCAGGGCCATTACGTCCACTCGCATGAAGGGAGAAACTTGCTTGCGAAAGTGGGAGAATCGCTTCCCGAAGAAGCCGAGGAACTGTGACGAGGAGTCGGACCGCAACGTGTAATAGGCCCGAGAGACCTTGCTCCCTTTGCGGATCTTGGTGCTGAAGCGACAGAGCATGTCGTTGTTGCGCACCGGCGGGATGGGCAGCCAGCCGAACCTGCTGACCCAGAAGTCGCAGGTGCATAGGCTGAACATGCCCAAGCCCGTGTCGCGTATCTCATCGAGTTCGACGGCCGGCGGCACAACCCGACGGAGTTGTTCGAGGGGAACGCGAAAGTTGACGGTGAAGCGCTTGTTGGTGAACGAATGCACGCGGACGGGCTGATGATAGACCCGGCCCATGCGCTCGTGCAACGTGCGGATGTCCATTGGCTCCGCGACAGCCGTCACTGTAGTACTCATAGATGAACCTCCTGCCGAGTGCTGCGATGCCTGAACGGCGAGTTAAGCGCCTCGCGAAGCGAGTGCGCTTCAACTCATAGTTATATTTCAGGTTGTTCCGAAGAACCTTCCTTGGTCAAAACTTGTTCATCCACGACCATCCTCCAATTTTTACCGTCTCGATAAGGTGGCTTTGAAACCTTGAATATCGTCGCAAAAGGCCCTACTCCGACCTCAAAATCGTCACCCCCAAACGCTTTTATGGGGGCGCTTATCGCCGTATTGGCACCACCGACACTCTTCTTATAATCAACTCGACCTCCTGAGCAATCCATCCGTGATCGGTTAAGCCCGAGTGCTGCGAGGATGGGCGTGGTCTTCAATGGCTTGTAGTAAGCCAAGTCGGCTTTTGTTCGGGTCGAAGGCGTCGACGAACAAGAGGTGGGATAGCCGCTGTTGCAAGTGCTGGGCGAGCCGACCGCGATGGAGCACGAGGGTAAGCAGCTCATCGGCGAGAAAGGCGAGGACGGTCGCGAAGCGATGTTCCTTCAAGTGTTGAGCTTGAGCCGGAAGCGCTGCACGCACCGCTTGGAGCAGGCGGCGGCTGGCCGCGAGGGAGAGGATCGCGGCATAGAGCAACGACTCGACGATGTCACGCT
>JBOIEG010001013.1:0-1835 GCA_050740915.1 Gammaproteobacteria bacterium
ACTAATTCACGTACACAGGGGTTCGGCTCAGTACGACCTTACCTTCATGGTCCAATTGATCTGCCGAATTTCTTGGAAAAGACGTTTGATGCTGTGGTACTCGAGCGCAATCAGGATGGTCCCACACGGGTGTAGATCTGGTATTGCGCTGTAAATCAACTGGTTGCGATATCGCCGATTGTCATATATGACACTTTTGTCGGTGGGAGTTTGAATGAGGCGAAGGGGCAAGACCTCTGGGATAATGACAAGTGCCTAACAAACCAAGATCCGGAGGGTTGCCCCATGGTGCAAGTGTCACACGAACAAGCGGCGTTTTCCACTTCTCAAAGCGCGTTGGATCGCTTGCATGGCTTTTTAGCGCAGCGGCGTTTGTCGGCTGAGTTGGTTCAAGAGATGGAGAGTTTTGAGCGGCAGTTGCATGCCTACTTTGTAGCGGCTGAGCGTGAGGTGCTGGCGGAGGAACTGGCACGTTTTGATGTTGATCTTCCCGCCGTGCGCATCGAGGGTCAGTCGTATCGGCGGGTGTTACGGTGCGAAGAGACGTACGTCAGTGCGGTGGGGCCGGTGCGGGTAATGCGGAGTTTGTATGGCACGGGACGAAGTGGGGAACGTGCGCTGTGCCCACTGGAGTTCCGTGCTGGGATAGTGGAAGGGCGCTGGACGGCGCTTGCGGCGCGGCAAGTGACGTGGGTAGTAGCTGTTGTCGCTTAGTTTATTCCCCCGGTAGTTAACCAACTTATTTTGTGCCGCCTTGAAAGAGATCTCCCACATTGTTTGCTCCGGTGGGAGATTGGTGGATGACGGAAGAATGCGAGAAGGGAGAGATGGATTATCGAGGTGATCAGGTTGTTTAAAAAGGGATGTCATCGGTGAGATCGTGGTCGAGAGTAGTGTCGTCAGGGGGATCATCGGTTGTTTGGTTAACGAGGATGTCGAGGAGCGGCTCTTGATAGGCCTCCCAGAGAGCCTGGTGGAGCGCTTCGAGGAAGTCGAGGACGGCGAGGGCCTGGTGCGGGGACCAGTGCTTGGGGATGAGGAGGTTGTTCATGGCGTGATCTCCTCCAGGGCGGCCTGGACATGCTCGCAGGTGACGGACTTGGTCTTAGCGAGGGCGGCGCTGGTTAATGCATAGTGAGCCAGTCGATTGAGCTTACGGGGCATGCCCTGGGTGGCCTGGAAGATCGCCTCGATGGCGGGGGGCTCGAAGAGGGGTAGCTCGCAGCCGGCGAGGCGCAAGCGATGGGTGAAGTAGTGGGGCAATTCCTCACGGTCAAGTCCTCTGAGGTGATGGCGCACGACGACGCGCTGGGCGAGGAATTCATGCACGGCCATGGAGAGGCGGCGTCGGAGCTCGGTGAGCCCCACGAGCAGCAAACACAGGCGGTTCTGTGAGTCCATCTCGTAGCAGGTCAAGCAATCGGAGGCCTTCGAGGACGTCGTTGCGCAGATGGTGGGCCTCATCGACGATCAGTACGGGGCGCTGTTTCGCCTCGAGGGTGAGTCGGGTAATCTCGGTGCGGATGATGCGATAGGCGCTCGCCCGATTTCGCTCGGTGGGCAATCCCAGGTCCCAGGCGATGGATTTGTACATATCCATGACGTTGCCGGTGGAGAGCGGGACGTAGAAGAGGCGGTAGAGGCCGGGATGCAGGGCTGAGGCGACTTTACGGCAGATGGTGGTCTTGCCGGAGCCGACCTCGCCGGTAACCAGCCCGATCCCGCGCAGTTCCAGGAGGTGTTTAAGCCGCGCGTGGGCTTCGCTCAGGGCGCTGGAGACGAAAAGCTGGTCGGGATCGAGTTCCGTCTCGAAGGGGAAGCGGGTGAAGGCGAAG
>JBOIEG010001014.1:0-1062 GCA_050740915.1 Gammaproteobacteria bacterium
GCCGAGCCTGCACCACGGTATTGACCGCTCAGCGCCCAGAGGTCCAACTGCTCGACAATGTCCACCACAAAGCGCGCTAAGTGGTCCCTCGGTAGCCACTCATCGACCGACGGCGGCAGCAGGTAGGGTGTGTCACGATCACATTGACGGAAGTGGCTCATGCACGTTCGCTCATTGAATCCATTGCCGATCCGATCGGTTTGCACATCAAAAGTTCCGCCTTAAGTCCGACAGGCTCCTAGCGGCGCAATCCACAAAAAGAATGTCATAGCACAAAGATAGCTCGCCGCCCGCGATACACTAAGTGAGCAAAGCATGCCCACGTGACCAACTCGCAGGCCCTCAGATGTGGTACCTCATGCGTATATCCTTCAGCGTTGCGGGCTATGGCCAGGAACCATGGTCATATAGATAGCACATGATTACCTATCACGTACACACCGCGACGGCGCTATAACGATATCAACCAGTTAGCTAAAGAGTAGCTAGGACATGGGCGCTGGGTATGCACTGGGTAGACTCCTGGTTGAATTTCGCCCTGGGAATTCCAAGCATAGGGGGGTATGCCACCCAGCCTGATCCCTGATGGACCTCTTGCCTCACAGCCCGCACAAGCCCTAGCGCTGCACACTACACGCACGCTGCACACGCAACTCACTGATACTAGGGCATTGTGCTATGGCTACCGACCAGGTGTAGGCCAGGGAAAACGTTGATTCGGCCCCAGAAATGACCCCCCGGGGGGCCTGTTGGCGTAAAAATTTTCCCCAGAATGACTCATGGACTTATCAGAAGGGAAACGGAAAACAGGGCCCAGGAAAAAAAGCAAGGCCGAGGGGTGCTTTTCCTGACAGGCGAAGGGCTTTTCCAGGGACAGAAAAGCGCGGGTTTCTGCGCAGCGGGGAGGGGACTTTGCTCAGGTGCGGTTCTCAGGTACTTCTGAGAGTTTGTGAAAAAACCGTCGCGAGCGAAGGAAGGTCGCGTTCCGCCGGAGCGCAGGAACCGCAGTGTATATTGAAATACATGAGGATTCCGAGCACCGCCGGAACGCGAGATCCCGAG
>JBOIEG010001015.1:0-2167 GCA_050740915.1 Gammaproteobacteria bacterium
CTACAGGCACGACGGACGGCGGTTGGGAGGGCACGACAAGAGGGGCGGGCGCACCGGTATCTGCCCTCCTCGGCTCCGGCTCGGGTGTGGGGGCGTTGCTGGGTGGTGTAGACGCTTTTTCCCTTCCTGCCGTCGGCGAGACCGCTTGCGGCAGATTGGAAGGCGCGGGGTCGACGGCGGGAGTAGGGGGTGACGCTTGTGCCAACTGAGGTACGCGCTCCAAGGGTGCTTGCAATACGGCCGGGGCGAAAAAGGCGTCGGAGACCTGCGCGAATATACCCGGCAAATCCTGGGCCTGCCGGGCCCAAAAATATCGCCCGCCGGTTCGTTGAGCGAGCTCTTGCAGCAGCTCATTATCGGAGCCCGTACCCAGCGCGACCGTAAAGATCTTCACGCCGGTACTAGTGGCAGCACTAACCAACTGCGCGCGCAGCCAGTGCGTGACCTCCCGGTCTTGCGCCTTGGTGCCGGTGTCCACTACCCCGTCGGTCAACAACACCACCGATCTCGCAGCCCCGGGTCGCCCATTTAGCTTCAGCTCTTGGATGGCCCGCGCCACCGCTGCTGGGATGTTGGTCAAAAGACCTCGATAGTTAAACTGGGCCAGGTTGACTGAATCGCGACTCTTTAAAGGGATTGCCAGGATGTGCTTATCGAAGATCACAACAGACCCGCGGGCTTCATCCGGCCAGCCCTTAATGAACTGCACAACCGCCTCTTTGGTCAGGAACCGCGGGTCGTTTTTTCTCATGCTGCCGGAATTGTCCAGTACCAGCACGATGTCCTTGGGCAAGGCGGCGGGGGCATTGGGTGCGGTTTGTGCCCCTGCCCGACCGGGTGTAGCCATCACACTCAAGACAAGTCCAAGCACTAATGCCCAGCGATGGCTCGCTCGGTCCTGTAAGCTCTCGTTGCTTTTTAGATAGGGCCTATTCTCCATGTCTGCTTTCTCTTTGAACAAACGGTGCTTGTGTTGCGGCCGGCGACCATGTTCTCATGTTGTGCGGTGAGTTTGCGACAAAAGTACTATAGATACCGTACCACAGGATCGATATCTCTGGTTAGGCTTGATAAACATTACACGGTAGCCGCTGTTTAGAGCGAACGTCGAATCCCATCTCTGGCACTCTGGCATTTTTTGGCTCGCAAAGTGAGAATGGGATCTCCGCTTCGCTACATTTTTCAATCGGTTTCCCATTTGAGGCGGGTGGCACATGCGTATACCGCTGAGTGCTTCGAATTTAACCCGAGTTCCTCTTGGAACTGTCTGAAGTAAATCCATGGCGGAACAGCCAGACACAGGCTCCGAGTTACGCGCCGATCCTGCGGCCGAGCAGGGCGCCACCCCGCTACCAAAGAAGGACCGCCAAGAGGGGGTCGTTAGCAAGGGCATTGAAGAAAACGCTTGCGCCGGCGCCCTGCTCAACGGGCGGTTTCAGCTAATCGAATGCGTTGGGGCTGGTGGCATAAGCACGGTGTATAAGGCCTTGGATCGGCACGATTCGCCGGATCGCTATATCGCCGTCAAGGTTTTAAACCTCCGGTTCCGAGCCGACCCGCAGCGCCTCGCTGCGCTGCAACAAGAGGTCGACTGCTGCCAACAGCTCGTCCATCCGAATATCGTCAGGGCTTACGGGTTCCATCGCGACGGCTCCACGGCGTACCTGACCATGGAGTACCTGCACGGTGAGCCTTTGACGGCGCGGATCCGCTCTGAGAGCTTTGTCGGGATGCGTGCTCACGAAGCGCTGCCTATCATCAACGCCATGGGCCAGGCCCTGGCCTACGCCCACAGCCGAGGCATAGTGCACCGTGATTTCAAGTCGGCTAATGTGTTTCTCACCGAGGCCGGTGAGATCAAGCTGATCGACTTCGGGATTGCGCGTGTATTTGCCGCGCGCGAAGAAGCGGCCCCTGAGGGCGATGGGAAGCTTCGACTGCCTGAGGCGATCAGCCCAGCCTACGCCAGTCCGGAGATCTTAGAAGGTCGGGATCCGGACCCGCGCGACGATGTCTACAGCTTAGCCTGCACGGCCTATGAGCTGCTGACGGGTGCGCATCCCTTCGCCTATCAGCCAGCCATAGAGGCGCGGGAGGCGGGCCTCACGGTAGAGCATCGCAGCGGCCTGAGCTCCAGGCAGTGGGAGGCGTTGCGCGGCGCCCTGGC
>JBOIEG010001016.1:0-1943 GCA_050740915.1 Gammaproteobacteria bacterium
TTCAATCAAGTCCACTAATGGAGGTCTAAATGGACACCGCGGATTCGACCCAACCGATCCCGCAAGATCTCAGCGCCTTCGCCCGGAAACTATGGAAAGCCGGGCGAAGGGTCGCCGAGCTCGAGTATGAGGTCCGATTACTGAAAGAACAGCGCCGGGAGCTCGCACACCTCGTGCAATCCCTCATGGCGCGGGAAGAGGCCCTGGATGATCGATAAATGTGACTGGTTTCTCATAGGGATGATCGTAGTGACGCTCGGCTTGCTCGTGCTGATGTTTACGAAGCCGACGTGGTTGGGTTACCCATGAGCGAGCCCCTGGATGATGTCGACGAAGCTTTGCATGGTGAAGCCCTGCTTGGTCAGCAGGGCGAAGCAGGTTCGAATCCTGCCGTCGACTCCCTGGATGATCACGAGGAGGATGAATGATGACATGGAACGAACTCGAACGCCTACGATGTAACATTGTCGCGGCCGAGAAAGCCTACTATGACGCTCTCTTCGAGATGTACGACGAAGATGTCGTACCGATTGACGGTGTCCTAATCGGAGAGAATGAGGATGATGACGAAACACCAACTGGATGATCTCGGCGTCGCCCCGACGAGCGTAGGCGCGTGGGCGAACCGCAAGAGTCGCTGGCGCAAGCGCGCACGGCGGATTCTCAAAACCTTCGACGCCGTGGCCGCCAGTCACAACAAGGGCATCCACGTATCCATGGGCACGCTGTACGAGCTGGCGCGCACCATCGCCGACGTCGGCGAGCGCGGCGTGGGCCTGAGGGTCGAGATGCCCGGGGACGTCATGCGGCGGGCCCATGCGGGCCGCAGCCTCGCCGCGGTGTGCTCGCAACTCGAGAGCGCGAGCAAGTCGCTCGAGCGAATCGCCGTACGGCAGAACACGCCGCTCGTGGACTTCCCCACGTTCGATAACAAACTCTACGTCATGGCAGACGTGGACACCGGAGCGCTTGAGGCGCTTGAGAAGATGGTTGAGGAGGAACGAAAATGATACAACGACGACGAAACCCAGAGCGTATTGGTGCCATCCTCAAACGACTACAATCCGTTTGGGAATCCTGTCCGGATCTGAGGTTAGGGCAGCTGATCTGCAACGTGCGAAGCGATCCGTATTTCATCGAAGACGCTGAATTGCTAAACCAGTTAGAAAGTTTTTACAAAGAAATAAAGCTCGACACGAGGTGTCGATGTGGTCATCGGAGGGCGACCCACAACCATGAAGGTTGTCGCTACGCAGACTCTGAGGGTCTTTGCTGCTGCCCGAATTTCAAGGAACAAATCGGATAGTAACGAAACGGAGGAATGACATGGCACTGAAGTTCATCTACGGAGAACCCGAGGAAGGCACGTCGACCCTCGGCGTGGTCTATCACATGCTCAAGGAACGGGACATCAAGGCGCATTACGTCGCCATGGGTGAAGAGCCGCCCAAGGTACTCGGCTACGTAATCAACGACGGCCTGGATGATGAAGAGAAGGAGGATTAGCAAAATGAAAGCTACCAAGATACAAACAAGTCTCGCTCTCGTGGCAACCGCAAAGCTGATCATGATCGTGTTGGGCGTTCTGCTCACGCTATTCGGCATGCTCGCCGGCCGCGCTGAGCCCGCCGAGAAGCCCAAGAAATCCGGCCTCTACAACGCCATGGGCGTCGCTCTCGTGGGCACGTCGATCAGCGACCTCGCCTCTACCGAGTGGGCGCTCCGCCAAGCCGATGTGCGCGAGGCGAACCCCCTTATGAACGGTGGCCCCGAGGCTCGTATCGTGCTCAAGAGCACAGCCGCCACCCTCGTGTTTGTCGGCTCGGATCACCTCCACAAGAAGGGGCACACGAGAACCGCGCTCTGGCTTCGCATCGCCGTCGTGGCGGGCTACGGCTACGTGACCGCGCACAACCTGAGGCAGGCATGGCAATGACACTCTG
>JBOIEG010001017.1:0-3567 GCA_050740915.1 Gammaproteobacteria bacterium
ATCCTCACCTATGCCTTCCTCGCCGGAGGTCTGGAGGCGATTCCGATCCCCATGGTCAGCGTGCCGTTCGTATTGTCACTGCAGGCGAAGATGCTTCAGGCCATTGCCTCTATCTATAATCAGGAACTCAACCGCCAGCGCTACGCAGAGATCGCGAGCGCCCTAGGCCTGGGCTATCTCTTGCGCTGGGGCGGCAGGGAGCTCATCAAGTTCATCCCGGCGTACGGGACCGCCGTCGCCTCGGTCTACACCGCCGGCGTGACCTATGCCCTGGGCAAAACGCTGTGTGCGTATTTCAGCTCGATAAAGAAGGGGCACGTGCCTGACAGGGCGGTGTTCGAGCGGATCTACGCGGAGGAATTGCGGGCGGGGCGGGAATTGTTAGCACGCTACGTGCAGGCGCTACGGTCTTGAATCAAGGCCCTGCACCGTCATGACCACCCGGGCCTCATCGGTGAAGTTCTCGCTCCGCTGGCTCGCGGCGATTGCGGTGATCGTGCTGCCCGCCATCACCCTGCTGCCGCTGGGACTCTTGTGGCTATGGCAACAGGGGCGGATCCTGGAGTGGCTGCTAGTACTGGCGTGCCTAGGTGGGACCGCTTGGCTGATGCTGGTGTGGCTGAACCGTAAGCGCACGGTCGCGCTCACGGACAAACCCGAGGTACAACCAGACCCCCACTGGCCGGACCGCAACCGCGCCGCCTGGGAGAAGGCCACCGCGATCACGCAGAAGCTCACGCTCGCGGACTACCCGCTCGACGATCCCGCCAGACTCATCGAGCTGGGCCGAGAGACGATCACGAGCGTCGCCCGGCATTATCACCCGGGATCGAAAAATGCCCCGCTCGAGATCGCGATCCCCTATTTCCTCATGATCGTCGAGCTGGTCAGCAAGGATCTGAGAAAACTCCTTGATAACGTCCCCTTCAGTCATATGCTGACCATCCACGACCTGATGCGCGGGCATAGCCTCGCGGGCTTCGCGGGCAAGTGCTACGACGTATACCGGCTGGGTTCCCTGGCCATCAATCCCGTGGGGGCGGTGTTGCGCGAGCTGCGCGACCTGAGCGCGCACCAGGCTCTGAGATATCCCGCCGATGAGATCAAGATCTGGTTATTGCAGAGCTGTGTAAAGAAGGTCGCCTACTACGCGATCGAGCTCTACAGTGGGGCCTTGATCTTGAGCGATCGGCCCACTGCCGAATATATAACTAAGTACTCTCGCACAGACCTTGAGCGCCCGGCGCTGCCCGCCGAGGAACCCTAGCGGCTGCTCGTGCTGGGCCAGGTCAAAGCCGGTAAATCCAGTCTCATTAATGCCCTCTTCGGAGAGCTTCGGGCCATGACCGATGTACTACCCCTGACCTCCGGGATCACCCCCTACGTATTGGAGCGCGATGAAGCGGGGCGAATGATCGTCCTCGATAGCGCGGGTTATGCCGGGCCGACGGCCGATCAGGGATCCGATGAAGCAGAGGCCGAGCTCTTGCGCAGCGACCTGATCCTACTCGTGTGCTCGGCCACCAACGCCGCGCGACAGGCAGACCGGCAGCTACTTAATAATATCAATGCCCTGTTTCAGCGCCGTCCCGATCTGATCGCGCCCCCGCTCCTGGTCGTCCTGACCCACGTCGATCAGATCCGTCCCCTGCGAGAATGGGACCCGCCCTACAATATCGCCCAACCCCAGCGGCCCAAGGAGCAGGCGATCCGAGGGGCCATGGAGGCAACGGCCGAGGACCTGGGGATCGATGCCAGCGATGTGATCGCGGTCAACTCGCAGCCTGAACAGAGTTACAACATCGAAGAAGGGGTGATCCCGGCGATCCTCGGCAAGCTCGATCATGCGCAACGGGTAAAATACCTGCGCTGCCTGCGGGAGCTCAAGCGGGAGGATCATTGGAACCGCCTGCGCGAGCAGGCCTGGAAGGCCGGCCGTATCCTCCTCGATGCCGGTGTGCGCATGGCCGTGAAGACCGTAGAAAGGCTGCGTAATGAGATAAAAGAGGATCGGCCGGCTCGTTAAGGAACCCGGGGTCCTTAGATGTCTGATCCGTCGCAACGAATGTCGCCCCGGCATCCTCGGGGTGCAGCCGATCGCGCGCGAGAAGAACCCCGGGGAGTTCACCGGCCTGCCGGCCATCCGCACCCTCTCCCGGGGCACTGTTTCGCGCCTTTAACCTCGCCCAGTGGCTCAGGCACGAGCGCGACAATGCCTCCAAGCGCCAGCGCAAGGAGGCACGCAAGGATGAGGCGATGGGGCGCAATATTGGAAGGGCGCAGAGGCGAAAACCCGGCAAACCAATCCCCAGGGCCCAGCAGCCGAGCCGCAAGCGCCATCCAAGTCGGAGGAGCCGCGATCCGTGATCGCCCGTCCCAAGCACATGCTCCGGGGCACCGGAGCGCCCTAACCTCCCCTCCCCCGCGCCCCCTCCCCACCTCGTAGCCCGGATGAAACGAAGTGGAATCCGGGGGCCTCCAACCGCCCAGGCCGAGCACCAGGGCCGCCGGCTCTCGCCCTCTGAGCACTATTCCGCGCTTTTTCCGCTGTTAAACCCACGTACAAGTGCTCCCAGCCGCGCAATTTCACACGGCCGTAACCCGGCACTGGCTAGCTTTGATCAGTGTCGCCTTGGTTCGCGTTAATTTAAGTGTCGGTACCTACCTAAATAACTGTCGGTATGGGTGCGCCGCCGGCAAAACCCTTAAGTGTCGGTATCATTACCGATAAGTGTCGGGTCGTAATCCACCTCTGTTCTCAGTACCAAACCCTCATCGGCCTAACGGGACACCCCACCGACTAACCGCCCTGCCGCACAATCGGTTTTTAATATGAAAAAAGCGCACCAGCGGCCAAAAAGGTGTGATTCTTACCTCTTACACAGTTACACAGCGACTATATTTATTGGTATCGCTGCTGGACGCATGGCATACGCCCAGCGCAACCCATAAAGGAGTAGTAACGATGAACACCCTATATCAAGACGTAAAACAATCTCACGACAAAGCCGCTCGTTGGAGCAAATTACCGTTAATTAGGGCTATAGGCTTGGGGTTTAATATTGCCCTCGGGAGTGGGAGCGCTGGTGCCGCCACTCTCACGCTCATCCAGTGCGCTTCAGTGTCGCCAACACCGGGTGCCGAGGTATGTGTACCAGATGATCTCACGGGCCTGGCGCAGTGCATACCCCTCGCAGGTATGTCACCCATGCAGATCTGTGGCACTCTTACCTGCAACGCGACACGAGCATGGCAAACCATTAGCGTTGTTCCAGGAGCGTCAGACTTCACGCCACCTCCCTGCAACGTGTTGGCCCAAACCGTCACCACCACGACGGAGTTAAAGTGCACCAAGACGGTCACAAAAGACGGCTTACCTATCTTTATGGAGATGGTTGGCCCCGTAGGGCCAGATGACCAAATCCAGGTATGTGTAAGGACAACTAGTGTAGTGTCCCTTAAATAACTTTACAGTTAAGCCGCCTTCTTTTTTCCCTCGGGGCAGGGTGGATCTGGGCTTGATCTGCTCCATCTTGACCCGCGCCCGCTCGATCTTCTTGATGATGT
>JBOIEG010001018.1:0-1091 GCA_050740915.1 Gammaproteobacteria bacterium
CCTCTGCCCGGTCACGCCCCGCGTTACCGCAGGGCGCGCTGCCACGAACAGGCGGTAGGGTCCGGTGGTTTCCCTATACCTTTCGGCATAGCCCTCAGTCCGGCTCCCATGACCCCTCCCGGCCGCCTGCCAGGCAGATCTCCCCGAATAAGAACATGAACTATCCGTGCACAACCGCCGCATTTACCCTATCTCCTGTACCCGGTGGGCTTTGTCATCTGGTGCTGACTCGCCCGGAGACTGAGCCTTCTATGCGGTTTCTGTCCGTCGGCTCGCACCTTTGCGCTCGGGCTTCCTTCAGACCACCCCTCGCGGGATTGCCCTTGCCTTCGGCTAGTAGTTATATTTGTCCTACAATTGGACATTACAGGTACTCCTACAGGGGACTTTCACCCCATAAGTCCATGCCCATGTCGGGCGTACACAACGCGATGCAGCGGACGGTCCGCTGCGCGGCCCGCCGCTGATCGCGAACGTTAGGTTTGTAATTGGCATCACCAAAACACATCGAACCCGCGGTCCTATGCATGCAGTGTGACATCGAGCTCGTGCCGTTGCGCAAGCCGAAGTTGTATTGCTCGATCGCCTGCGAGCAAGAGGCTGAGCTAGTCCGCTACGTTCGGCGCTGTACAAAGGATGGACGCATGGAGCAAGAAGATGTTCGACTGGCAGTAGTCACGCGCCTCGCGCACATCGCGGCAGGCGGCTACGACAGAGTTGCACGCAAGTTGACCAATCAGCTTCGATCTGACGTGATAAGCAGATCTTCAGGTCTGTGCGTTCTGTGTGGAAAGCCCGGCGACGAAATCGACCACATTGAAGGCCCTAGCTCCGACATCCAGAATCTTCAGTTGCTTTGTCGCAGCTGTCACACGAAAAAGACTTTCCAAAGAATCGTGCCTGTACAGCCTGGGTCCAAAAGGTACAAGAAACTGAAAGTCCTCCACGATCGGTTCAAGCAATCAGTCGAATCAAAGAAGCCACTTCGCCCTTGCCATGATGAGGACGCATGGTCAACTACTTGGCGTCAAGTTCTCACGGAAAGAGAATTCCATGTGCTTGGTCTGAACGGTCGGGGACATGGGTAACAC
>JBOIEG010001019.1:0-1406 GCA_050740915.1 Gammaproteobacteria bacterium
CCGGACCTCGCGGGCTGGCGGCGCGAACGCCTGCCGAGCATCCCCGAGGACCAGCGCTTCCTGGTGGCGCCCGACTGGGTGTGCGAGATCCTCTCACCGGGCAGCCGCAGCAAGGACCGCGAAATCAAGATGCCCCTCTATGCCCGTCACGGGGTCCGCCATGTCTGGCTGGTGGATCCCAAGGAACGCACCCTGGAGGCCTATGCCCTGCGCGATGCGCACTGGGCTCTCCTCGGCTGCTATCGCGATGACGAGTCCGCCTGTGTCGCGCCCTTCGATGCCGTCACCCTGAGACTCACGGACCTCTGGGCGTAAGAGTTTGTGAACATAGCGTCGCGAGCGCAGGGAGGTCGGGCCGCATCCTCCGCGCGCCAAACAGGGCCAGGGAGTGCCTTGGCGCGCCGAGGACGTAGCGCGAGATCCGGAGCGCGGTAGATTCTCACGCACCCGAGATCATCCAACCCACTTAAACAAATCTGGAAAGGCCCTTCTGTCTCAGGGAGACAGGTTAATGCTAGTTAGGAGGGGGCCTCGGAGTGGTCTCCCTCTTCCTGCGGGTCGGGGTGAGGGGACCTCGAGCTAGACAACTAAGGCGTTGGTGCCGGCCCTGTCGTGGCCCTTGCTACCCCGCCGCCAGAAAGTCCTATCCTGGACTTGACACGGCCAGGATACGTGCATATACTCCTATCATGCCTTCGGAAGAGAAGCCATGACCGAATGTCAACAAGTCGCACGGCAGTGTGCATGTTTCAACCTTCGCAAAGCGACCCGCGCTGTGACCCAGCTCTACGACGAGGTGCTGCGAGAAACAGGGATCCGCGTCACGCAGCTTACGCTACTGGTCGCCGCCTATCTATCGGGAGAAATGCCCATCTCCCAGATGGCCGAGGCCTTGGTCATGGACCGGACAACGCTGACCCGCAACCTGAAGCCGCTGGAAGTCCAGGGACTGATCGCGATCCGTTCCGGTGCCGACCGCCGCGAGAAGCTGGTGACGCTGACCACCCAAGGACACGCAATGGTTTCCAAAGCCCTGCCAATATGGGAGCAGGCGCAACGTCGGATCATCGAGGGACTTGGGCAGGGTCGCTTCGACTCAATGCTGAAAGACCTGTCGAAGGTGGTGTCGTTAGCCCATGCATAACGGGCTCGGTCCATGAGCGTAACGCGACAGCATTGACGGCGGATCTAGCGAGTGAAGGTGCTGAGGCACCTGGGTGTTATCGCACCGCACCCTCGTTGAGTACCTTTTTGAAACTTGGTGCGGCTTTTTCTTCAGCATATACGTGTAGGTACACGTTATAGGAGGATACTATGGCACGCAAATCGAGATTTGATGGGAAGACCATCATAGTCACCGGCGCTTCCAGCGGCATCGGCCGCGCCTCGGCCTTGGCGTTTGCGCG
>JBOIEG010001020.1:0-1705 GCA_050740915.1 Gammaproteobacteria bacterium
GGTGCGCTGTGCGCACGCGGATCATTCCTCAAGCTCGTCAAATTCATCGCCGGCGTCTTCGATACCGCCACCGGCCCAGTCGGGGGGGTAAAGACCCAAACGCACAAAGCGATGAAAGGTCGAATGCGGCCAATCACACGCGCGGCGGACCAGCCCATGCTTGACCGGGTTGTAATGCGCGTAGTCCACATGACGCGCGTAATCGGCCTCGTCGCGGATCTGATGCTCCCAAAACCGGCGTTGCCAAAGCCCCAGCTCAGCCCGCGTGTGCCTCGATGCGGATTGCGGTTCCTGGAGCCGATGTCGCACGCGCTGGGATACATAGCGCTTGAGCAAGCCCCATCGAGTGGAATAGTCCGCATCGTTGGGCGGTAGTGTCCACAGTGCGTGGAGATGATCCGGTAGCACGACCATGGCATCGAGCTGAAACGGGTGTTCGGCCCGAACCAAACGCGTCGCCTCCCGCAGAGCGTATAATACCTCGCTATCGGTGAGCAGCCTCTGCCGTCGATAGGTGTTGACCGTGAAGAAATAGGTCGCCCCCGGTGTGCGGGCGCGGCGATAACGAGACATTCGTCAAGCATAGCTACTCCATCCGCGTGCGCACAGCGCACCCTACACTTACTGGCCCCACCTTGGGCCACGTGCGAAGCCGTTTTATCCGAGGACCTTCCATCTTCTAGGAACGCGTGGAGGGCCCCCTGTGCAACTACTTCGCCGCTGTGCCGTGCTCGTCGCCTTCAATCTCGCCAACGAACTGGAGCTCGTGTTAAAGCTCACGCGAAAGTACGCAAACGCCCCTATGAGTCTCGCCGGCGCGTGCCTGGTACGCATGAGCGAAATACTCCCCAACCCGGTCATTCTGACTACTGATACCGACTTTCGCATCTACCGCCGCCACGGCCGCCACGCTGTTCCGGCCGTAACGCCAACCTGATCGGAGCGCCACCACCAGGAGCGGGTACAGCGCTTTCGCGCATTGTTCGAATGGCTTCGGATCTTACGATGCGCTGAATGGGGCTTCTCTAGAGACGCGCCAGATGAGGCGGCCAGCACGTCGCGACCCGCTTCTCTAAGGCTGTCATCACATGTGCCTCTACGTGCTCGGCAAGCCGGAACAGGCATCGCCACTTGGTATTTTTGCCGAGCTTTGATTGACGCCCCATGTCTTAGACCGTATGCGACAATTGTATCAGGGGTTGTCAGGCCCAATACGGAGGCGTATCGTCAACCTTGGGTGAGGGGGCAACGCCATATCTGGATAACAAACCAGCTATTTCGTTATCTGGTGAATGATCTATAGACGAGTAGAAATTATGACCGCGGGACAGGGTGTACCATCGCACCCGCTATCGCCGTGCTTATCTGTAAGTCATCTGTTAGCGCTCTCGTCGTATCCTGGTCGCGGTCATAAGGCACGCTCTCAGGCGTGGCCCCGAAAACAAGGGGGCGTATTGGGGGGGAATGCGATTCTTGCCTTCGCATGATGGAAACGTGCTGAGTGACAATGTAAACGTTTGGTAAATGGCGAAGGAGAAGAAAATGCTCAAATTATACATAGCGTCTTAAATAATATCGCATAGTCTTGTTACACTAACGGTATCTCTGTGGCCGACGGGAGGTTCCGTTATGAGGAAACTGGAAATCAGTGACGCTGATGTGATGGGTATCGCGATCCGGCAAGAGATCGAGCGCAACGAAGAGG
>JBOIEG010001021.1:0-3308 GCA_050740915.1 Gammaproteobacteria bacterium
GTCCTACAGAGCTGCGCTGAGCCTGCCGGTATCGTTGCGCAACCTGTTTGCTTGTTGGCTTTGATCGCTGCACCAAGATGACGGCAATGGCCAGTTCAGCGACATGGACGTACCAGTGCAAATCGAAGCCCTGCTCAACCGGGACAGCACCACGCCAAAGAAAGATCAGCAGGGCCTCGACTGGTTCAAAGTCACCGAGAGCGGTGGTTGGCTCAATGAACGAGACGTGCAGCAACTGTCGCAGCACGATTTGGGTGGGGATTCCATGACCATCCGGACACCCATTCCGCCAACATCCGGACACTGATTCCACGCTGATCCGGACACTCATTCCACGAGCATCCGGACACTGATTCCACGGCCATCCGGACACTTTCAGGCAGGCAGCAACGCAGGATTATTCACTACCATCGACCTCTTTTATCGAAGCGAAGAGGTCGTCGTGGAGCGTTTATCCATGCGTAAAATCCGAGAGGTACTACGCCTAAAGTTCGACGCCGGCCTGTCCGTGCGCAAGATCGCCAAAAGTTTATCCATTGGCCATTCAAGCGCGGGAGACTACCTTTGCCGGTTCGCAGCCAGTGGGCTTCAGTGGCCCATCGATATCTCTGATGCGGAGCTGAACCGACGCCTGTTTCCGCCGGCAGTACCGGTGCCGAGCGACCAGCGCCCGATGCCTGACTGGTCTTGGGCGCATGCCGAGCTGCGCCGCCCCGGCGTAACTCTGGCCCTGCTTTGGCAAGAGTACCGACTCGCTCACCCGCAAGGCTTTCAATACAGCTGGTTCTGCGAGCACTACCGCCTCTGGGCCGCCAAGGTCGACGTTGTCATGCGCCAGGAGCACCGTGCCGGCGAAAAGCTGTTCGTCGATTACGCTGGACAGACCGCGCCCATTATCGACCGACAGACCGGTGAAATCCGTCAGGCCCAGATCTTCGTCGCCGTCCTCGGCGCGTCCAGTTACACCTTCGCCGAGGCTACCTGGTCTCAGAAGTTGCCCGACTGGCTGGGCTCGCACGCCCGCTGTTTTGCTTTTTTCGGCGGCACATCGCAGATCCTGGTGCCCGATAATCTGCGCAGCGGCGTCACCAAGGCGCATCGCTACGAGCCCGACATCAACCCCAGCTACCGCGATCTGGCCGAGCACTACGGCGTCGCCGTCCTGCCCGCTCGATCACGCAAACCCAAGGACAAAGCCAAGGTCGAAGTCGGTGTGCAAGTGGTCGAGCGCTGGATCCTGGCAGTGCTGCGCAACCGCCAGTTCTTCTCGCTCGGCGAACTCAACACAGCAATCAGCCTGCTGCTCGAACGCCTCAATCAAAAGCCCTTCAAGAAGCTGCCCGGCTCACGCCGGTCAGCCTTCGAGACCATCGACCAACCGGCACTGCAAGCGCTGCCGGAACACCCTTACGTCTACGCCGAATGGAAAAAAGTACGCGTCCACATCGACTACCACGCCGAGGTCGACGGCCATTATTACTCGGTGCCGTACCAACTGGTGAAGCACCAACTCGAAGTGCGACTGACTGCGCAGACCGTCGAGTGCTTCCACGCCAACCAGCGCGTGGCCAGTCACCTGCGCTCGTTGCATAAAGGTCGCCACACCACCCAGATCGAGCACATGCCAAAGAGCCATCGCGAGCACGCCGAGTGGACGCCGCAGCGACTGATCCGCTGGGCAGAGCAGACAGGCCCGAATACGGCCGGCGTCATCGCCTACATCCTCGAACGTCGAGTCCATCCGCAGCACGGCTTTCGCGCCTGCCTGGGCATCCTGCGCTTGAGTAAACAGCACGGCGAACAGCGGCTGGAAGCCGCTTGCCAGCGTGCGCTGGCACTGGGCGCGTGCAGTTACAAAAGCCTCGAATCGATCCTGCGCCAAGGGCTGGAACGCCTGCCCTTGGCGCAACAAAACCTTCCGCTACTGCCCGACGAGCACATCAACCTGCGCGGCCCCGGCTACTACCACTGACCTAAAAAGGATCACCCAAATGCTGCCCAACCCGACGCTCGACAAGCTGCAAACCCTACGCCTGCACGGCATGATCAAGGCGCTGAGCGAGCAACACGCAACACCCGACATCAACGACCTTGGCTTCGATGAACGCCTCGGCCTAATGGTCGACCGCGAGCTGACCGAGCGTGAAGATGCACGCTTGAGCACTCGACTCAAAGCGGCCCGACTGCGCCACAACGCTTGTCTGGAAGACATCGACTACCGCAGCCCGCGTGGCTTGGACAAGTCTCTGATCCTGCAACTAGGCAGCGGTCAATGGCTACGCGACGGCCTGAACCTGATCATCGGTGGCCCCACCGGCGTGGGCAAAACCTGGCTCGCTTGTGCGCTGGCCCACAAGGCCTGCCGCGATGGCTACAGCGTGCGCTACCTGCGCCTGCCGCGCTTGATGGAGGAACTGGGCCTGGCCCACGGCGATGGCCGCTTCGCCAAACTAATGGCTGGCTATGCCAAGACTGACTTGCTGATCTTGGACGACTGGGGCTTGGCGCCGTTTACCGCTGCGCAACGGCGCGACATGCTTGAACTACTGGACGACCGCTACGGTAACCGCTCGACACTGGTGACCAGCCAGATGCCGGTGGACAAATGGCATGCGCTGATCGGTGATCCGACCTTGGGCGATGCGATCCTCGACCGACTCGTGCACAACGCTTATAGGATCGAACTGAAGGGTGAATCGATGCGAAGGCGAGCAACGAAATTGACGGTGACGGGCACTTCAGACTAACAATGCAAACCTGCGTCGCTGCGCTCCGACTGCCTGTCCGAATGAGCGTGGAATGGGTGTCCGGATGTTGGTGGGCTGAGTGTCCGGATGGCGTGGAATCCGCAAGCCACCGGCATATCGCGGATTAACCCCCACCATTTCGGGTCGCATTTCAGCGAGCCAGTCAAAAAAATCGGTTAGATGAGTGATGATGTGTCTGGCGTCCTGCGCTGAGCGAGGTAACCAACAAAGACCGCTGGGATCCAGGCCTTTTTCCCGATCAAAAGTGCCGGTATATAACCGCTGAGCAAAGTTCTGAAACAAACGATAGGACTCAGCTTCGCCAGGATTACTTAGCAGATACTCCAGGAACATCCGCATTGACCGGTTCACCTTGGTCATCCACGTGAGACTGCGGTCATGTGCCCGAGACAAGCAATAGTCGAGCAACGGTTCAAGAATGCCAGCAGGCGTCAGCAACGCTGGCATTTCAGCGAACACACCGGAGGTATCGGTATAAACGCGGGCTTTGACTGTAACGAACACGGTATCCAGCTTTAAGATGATGATGGAGTTATCACG
>JBOIEG010001022.1:0-1441 GCA_050740915.1 Gammaproteobacteria bacterium
CGCGCATACACCGCGCGCTGCAACTGCTACAGGACGTCGGTCTCGGCTATCTCACGCTCGGCCAGCAGTCGCCCACGCTCTCGGGCGGTGAGGCGCAGCGCATCAAGTTGGTGACGGAGCTAGCGAAGGCGAAGACCGAGGAGTCCGGGGAGCCGCCGCTCGGCAACGGCAATTCCAGGCGCGCAAAACCAACATCCACGCTCTACGTACTCGACGAACCCACCATCGGTCTGCACATGGCAGACGTGGAGAAACTGATCCGCGTGCTGCACCGACTCGTGACGGGGGGGAATACGGTGGTCATCATCGAGCACAATCTCGACATCCTCGCCGAGGCCGACTGGCTGATAGATCTGGGCCCGGAGGGCGGCGCTGGCGGCGGGTGCATCACGGCGCAGGGCACACCTGAAGAGGTGGCACGCCTGCGCAAGCAGTCGCATACGGCGAAGGCGCTGGCGGAATTTCTGAAGTAGCGACCCCGACCTATGCTGCGAACGGGCATGATTTACCGAATCTACATTTACTCTGCGCCAAGAGCGGGAGCAGCTTCACCCGCTCCATAGGGCCGGGTGGTGACCTGCACGTCAACGCGGCGGTTAAGGTGGTTCAAAATGGTCATGAGCCGGTCGACCGTAAAGCGGCCAAGCTGAACGTTGCGGATGCGCGGAAACTCGCTGGCATTGATTCCGGTGACGCTCTCGGCCTTGCGCACGGACAGTTTGCGGTCATCGAGCACGCCTATGATCTCGGTGGCTAGGATGGATTTGAGCTGTTCCACATCTGCCCTGGGATGGCCCAGATCGCGGAAGACATTGCCGCTGCCTCTAACAAGTTCCAGTTTCTCGGTCATGTGAGCATCTCCTTCAGCCGTTTGATTCGCTCGCGGATCAGTTCAATCTCATGTTTCGGGGTCTTGCTGCCTTTGGTCGATTTCTTCTGAAAGGCATGAACGACCCAGAGGTCAGGCCCCATCTGCACGCTATAGACCGTCCGGTAGGCCTCGCCCCGCCAGGCAAGGGCAACTTCGTAGACACTGGACCCCAGCCCTGCCATCGGTTTGGCGGTATCGGCCTTGCGGCCTTCGGCGGCGACGGTCAGGGCGCGCAGGATTTCACGCTGTGCGCCCGCCGGAAACTTTTCAAATTCCTTCAACGCCGCCTTGATCCAGGAAATGGGCCTTGTATTCTTATCATGGCGCGACGTTGACAATTTTGTCAACGTCTGTCAAGGGAGGCTTTAAAATCTGTCCGTTAAATGGCTCTTTACCGAACAATTTCGGAAGGCAAGATGAACGTGGACGAGGCGGTCGAGCTCTTCCGCGCCCACACGCGCATACACCGCGCGCTGCAACTGCTACAGGACGTCGGTCTCGGCTATCTCACGCTCGGCCAGCAGTCGCCCACGCTCTCGGGCGGTGAGGCGCAGCGCATCAAGTTGGTGA
>JBOIEG010001023.1:0-2091 GCA_050740915.1 Gammaproteobacteria bacterium
AGCAGGTAGGGTGTGTCACGATCGCATTGACGGAAGTGGCTCATGCACGTTCGCTCATTGAATCCATTGCCGATCCGATCGGTTTGCACATCAAAAGTTCCGCCTTAAGTCCGACAGGCTCCTAGACTTTTTCAACTGGCCTCGAATTGGCGCCAAAAGCCCCGCATCTATATCCTCCCCACCCCCTATGGAGCCTCCTTTAGCCTCCTGTTGACCCTGATGTTGACCGCCTCCATCAATTACAACCTAAGCCTCGGTTATGTTGCGGTATTCCTGCTGGGCGGCGTGCTTTGGGTAGGCATGGTGCATACCCACCGTAACATCGATAGGCTCCGGTTTCTGGGCGCCAAGGCCGATCCGGTATTCGCCGGAAACCCCGCCACCTTTCAGATCTACCTGGACGAGCGCCGGGGAGCGCCCTGTTTCTCCGTTGAAATCCACGTGCCCAGCCGCAGCGGGCCGCGCGCCCTGTTCGACGTGCCGGCGAATGGGATAGCGACCGCGAGCTTGGCCGTAGAGGCGCATAGGCGAGGATGGCTGCATCTAACACGCATTCGGTGCGGCACGCGTTTCCCCTTGGGCTTGTTCTACGCTTGGAGGAACCTGGACACGCCCCCCGCCAAGTGCTTGGTGTATCCGCACCCTCACGGCATCCGCAGGCTGCCGCGAGTTGAGCAAGAGTCGCCCCAAGGCCAAGCTGGGAGCAGGGACGGGGCGGATGATTTCATGGGATTTCGCCCCTATCGTCCCGGCGATCCTCCGCGCCATATCGCGTGGAAGGCCTTGGCCAGAGAGCAAGCCGTGTTGGTCAAGCGCTTCGTCGGCGATCGGGCCGAAAGGGTCGGGTTGAGCTGGAAGGCTGTCGCGATGCTGCGCGATGATGAGGCACGCCTTTCCCAGCTCTGCCTGTGGGTTCTGGAGGCGGAAGCGCACCAGGTGAGCTATGAGCTGTACATGCCGGGGAAGCGGATCGGGATGGGAGCCGGGCCGCAGCAGCGGCGGCTCTGCTTAGAAGCCTTGGCGTGCTACGGGGCGGTGTGAAATGGCGGCCGCTTTAAGGAGGGTACACATCGCTTGGCTTTTGGCCGGCCTTAGCCTTGTGGTCGCGCCACACGCCCTGCGTCTGCCGCTGTGGGTCCCGACGTGCTTCGTGTTACTGGCCGCCTGGCGGCTGGGGGCTTTGTTTCGCGGATGGCCTCTGCCTGGGGATGGACGATGGCTGCTTAGCACTATAAAACGCGTGCTGGCGCTGGCCGCATTCGCAGGCGTTTATCTCAGCTATGGTGCCCAGATTGGCCGAGATGCGGGAACCGCCTTGCTGGTAGTGTTGGTCGGCCTAAAGCTGGCGGAGGCAGGTACCCGGCGGGACTATTATCTGCTCTGCTTTCTGGGATACTTCTTGGTGATCACGAATTTCCTGTTCTCGCAGAGCATCCCTACGGCGCTCGCCATGCTGCTCGCGCTGGCGGTGTTTACCGCGGCGCTGGTGCGGTATAATGACCTCAACGGCCGGATGAGCACGTCGCTCTGCGCCAGCCTGGCCGGCCGCCTGCTCGCCCAAGCTTTGCCCTTGATGCTGGGGGCGTTCCTGCTCTTCCCCCGCATCGACGGCCCGCTATGGGGTTTGCCCAAAGACGCACACAGTGGTCTGACGGGGCTGGATGAGGAGATGTCGCCGGGAGCGATCAGCCGCTTAGGATTATCCGATGCGGTGGCCTTTCGGGTGGAGTTTGGCGGCGCTTTGCCTAAGCCCTCGCAGCTGTATTGGCGCGCGCCGGTGCTTTGGGACAGTGACGGGCGCACCTGGACTCGTGGCGAAGAAATACCCCAAGGCCTGAGTCCCCCCCTGTATGTTTTCGACCAAGCCGTGGACTACACGGTGACCTTAGAGCCTCATAACAAGCGTTGGCTGTTCGCGCTTGAAATGCCCTCGAGCGCGCCTCCAGGCACGGTGATCAGCCCCGATCTGCAACTGCTAGTGTAGTGTCCCTTAAATAACTTTACAGTTAAGCCGCCTTCTTTTTTCCCTCGGGGCAGGGTGGATCCGGGCTTGATCTGCTCCATCTTGACCCGCGCCCGCTCGATCTTCTT
>JBOIEG010001024.1:0-1361 GCA_050740915.1 Gammaproteobacteria bacterium
GCTCGGGATCTCGCGTTCCGGCGGTGCTCGGAATCCTCATGTATTTCAATATACACTGCGGTTCCTGCGCTCCGGCGGAACGCGACCTTCCTTCGCTCGCGACGGTTTTTTCACAAACTCTCAGCTAAATGTAAGCGCTTGAGATCAAATACAGCGGTGCCCACGACTTATGCTTTATCGAGGACATCGAGAACGACCGAGGCGTTGTTATAGTCGAATGCTATCTTTTCATACCCTCTGTCGTGTTCCAGGATAAGGTTCGGGAATGCGCTCGCTCCCAGGCGTTGGCTGAATGCGATCTGGCGTAGCAAGGCCTCGTGCGTTGCGGGGTGATTCAGATCCTGGGCAAAGCGCCGCTGGTTCAAACCGATTTCCGCGGCAAGTGCTGTCAAGGTATCGTCGTCAGAGGGATTACGCGCCTTAAGATAATAAGCCTGTTGGATCGCAAGGATCATCGCTTCTTCGTATTGAGGGCCCTGCGTCATCGCGGCGATGACCGCTCGGCATGCGGGATAGGTGGAGCGGCGCGGTTGGCATTGGGTCCAAAAGTCAAAGTTAAACGCTGTTTCTGGGACTACTTGCTGAATCTTTCGCCAGTTCTTTTGGACGTATACGCGCGTAGCTTCGGGCATGGGGTCATCGCTATCCTGGGCCAACCCGCCCAACACCCGCTGGGTAGGAATCGCGGGTGGTAGAGCGCGCACGATCTCGGCCCAGGTGGGTCGGAAGGCCCAGCACCAGCTACACATGGGGT
Organism: Gammaproteobacteria bacterium; assembly: GCA_050740915.1. GTDB lineage: Bacteria > Pseudomonadota > Gammaproteobacteria > JBOHHR01 > JBOHHR01 > JBOHHR01. The sequence goes on from JBOIEG010001024.1 coordinate 755, forward strand.
CGTGGACATAATAGAGCGTCATGATGCGGGGATCGCAGTCAGCGCAGGACGGGCTGATCGGGTAGCTCGTTTGGGTTGGCGCCTTGCGCTGGGAAAAAACGCTCCAGCACTGTGGAAACCAGGCGGATCCCGGTGAGCGCACCGCCCTGATAATCACCGGCGGCAAACGCCTTTTCCATTTCGCGGCAGATCCTCTCCCATTCTTCATGCGCTACTTGGCGATCGATGCCACGGTCGGCGACGACCTCGACATCGTGATCGGCGAGCAAAAGATAGATCAATACGCCGTTATTATGCTCCGTATCCCACACCCCTAGCTCAGCAAACACTTGGATCGCGCGCTCACGCGCCGACTGACCCCGTAACAAGGGCATGGTGTCCAGGGCGCCCTCAACTGCAAAGCGGATCTCTCCGAGATGGTTTTGTTCACATTCCCGGGTCAGTTGTTCGATGGCCTCTAAGGCCGCCTTTGGAAATGCACGCTTCAGTAACCTAGGAGCCTGTCGGACTTAGGTTGAACACCAAAGCCATAACGTACGTGTTGAGCGCCAAAATCGAGGTTCGGGTGGTCATCAAGGCAATCGACTCCGTGAGTTGATGATGGACA
>JBOIEG010001025.1:0-3206 GCA_050740915.1 Gammaproteobacteria bacterium
TGCAGATCGTCCCAGCCTCTCAACCCGCCTGAAAACCTCATTGCAGATTACTCACCTGGGAGGTGTTTCTTGAGAGAGAGAGCTACTAATGACCACGTGTTCATTATGCGGCCCTGGCTTCATCGAGGCTAACCCGCGTTCTCAACCGGGGGTCGGCCTCGCTCGGCGGAAGTCATAATGTCTAGGCAGGATGTGGAAACGTAAGGTGAATAAGTCGCGGCATTCGCAGGCAACAAACGGGGCATGGTGGCCATGGCCATCGCCTATGAAGAGTTGGCCAAGCAGGCATCCTGACCACGTTTCCCGTTTTGACCGCCTTGAGTGCCGCCTGTATCGCTCGCTTTGGCAAACGCCACTCTGAGACAGCGCATCCTACCGAGGATCGCCAAAGGGGAAGCAAAGATCTGCGTTTCGGCCACTGAAGAGACCAAACCTTCGTCAAAAAGGAACGTGATCAAGACATCCGCTTCGGGATTCGACGTGGCCGACTATGCTCTGGTGGTTACTCGTACCACCTCTTTGGAAGATTGCGAAAAACACGTTCTTTGCCAAATCTAACCCAATGCGTCTAATATTCATCGTGGACCTCCTCACTCGTTGCTTGGATACAAAACATCTTCCATTCTGCGCCTCGATGCCCGTAGAGTCGGGGAGGTCCATGTCATTCGTTATGTTTTTTAGAGTTAGTCGAGATGTCTGGTTAAAACAAACATAACAAGTGCATGCAAGGGACAAATTTTCCGCTATGCGCTTTCGCGCTACGCTCCAAATTTGGCTCTGATGCACGGCGTTAGAGTTCTGGCTGTCACTGTTAGGAGAGCAACATGAGCGAATTTTTCGATGACCATCACCGCGCGGTGCAAGATCGTTTTGAGACGTGTTCACATTACGTGCCGAGACCCGCCTGCGAGACGCCGCTCGCGCAATGGAAGCGTATCGATGCGCTACAGGATGTGCTGCCACCCCGGGATCAGGGCAAAGCCGAGAACGCGGGTGGGGTCATCACGAACGAGGACTACGCCGCTAAAGTGATGGCTGGAGAAGGCTGAGCGTGGCTTGGAGCGGAAAAAGCACAGAATGGCAACTTTATGGGGACATAGTCAACTTTACTCTCTAACTTTTCGCTCAACCCGGACGCGCATAAACCGCGCGCCGGTTAGCTTTGCGTTGAGCGTCATCCGGATCACTCGAAATGCTTACTGCCTCCTGTCACTATGGCGCAGTCCGTCTTGAAGTCAAACGGGCGCCTCGCACTTTGACAACCTGCACTGCTCAATTTGTCGTCGATACGGAGCACTGTGGGCGTACTACAAGGCAACTTCAGTTCGTGTCATCTGCCAGCCAGAGGACCTGGAGAGCTACTCTTGGGGGCGCAAGACAATTGAATTCTTCCGCTGTAAGGTCTGCGGATGCGTCACGCATCACGAACGAACGAAGAAGCGACCCGACAGCACGATTGCTGTGAACGCACGGAATATGGACCCAAGTGTGCTCGCCTCAACACGAATCCGCAGGCTCGATGGCGCAATGACCTGGAAGTATCTTGATTGAGTGGTCGCGCGCAGCATGACGCCCAACCCGTCAGTCGAGCGGACGGCTTTCAGCCCGCCGCTCACTTCTGCGTTAGGGCACACATCGCGGTTCTCGGACTGTTTTCCAAGTGACCTCCTGGGTTGCAGAGGAGATTGAAGGTGGGGGCTGAACCTTCGTGCCCAAGCCTGGCGCGAACCTCACGGCGGTGATCCGTGCGTAACATAGTGATTTATCTGGAATTTACCGCTTCAGCCCGACCTCATCAGGGTTGCCTGTCGATTTCCGACATGCCCAATCAGCTACTGGTGAGACGCGGTCTTGATGCAGCTGAGACGCAGTCTTGCGGACCTGAACCACATCCACATTACCCACACAACAAGGAGATTCGGCCATGAAATTCCTAATCCTGGTGAAGGCGACCAAAGACTCTGAGGCGGGCGTGATGCCAAGCGAAAAGCTCCTTACAGAGATGGGAAAATACAACGAAGAGCTCGTGAAGGCGGGCATCCTCCTTGCGGGGGAGGGACTCCACCCGTCGTCAAAGGGGACGCGGGTGAGGTTCTCAGAAACCAACCGCATGATTGTGGATGGTCCGTTTTCCGAGACTAAGGAGCTGGTGGCTGGTTTCTGGCTCTGGCAGGTGAAGTCCCGTGCGGAGGCCATTGAGTGGGTGAAGCGCTGTCCCAACCCCATGCTGGAGGATTCGGAAATTGAGATCCGGTAGGTGTATGAGGCGGAGGACTTCGGCGCCGCGCTCACCCCTAAGAGCTGCGCGAGCAGGAGGAGCGGCTGCGCAATCAGGTTGCTGCCAAGGCCTGAGCCAGTACGGCGCCGCGAAGCAGGCTGGGTGGTTCTCCGCGGCGTCAGCGGGGTGTGGCGGCCTGCCAAGGAGAGCGTCGTGGTGTTACGGTGAAACGCAACGGGCGGTTGCACATTGCGTCCTATGTGCCCTAACCCGTCGTTCAAGCCGACAGGTTCCGCCGCAAGATGTTTGGGGATATGGAAGGTCACGCGGCGGAACCTGCGGCTTAACTTTGCGTTAGACTTCCAGAGGGAAGAGGATGTGAAACTGCAAACTATCGATAACGAGCTGGAGTTTGATTGGGAAAAGACCTCACAGGACTATGCCGCATATCGTTTCGGGTATCCTGAGTCGTTCTACGAGGTGCTGGCAGCCTTGGGGATCGGCACGCCAGGGCAGACCATTTTGGACCTGGGAACCGGCACAGGCGTACTGGCCCGAGCGTTTGCCAAGCGCGGCGCCGTCGTCACCGGTGTCGACATCGCCCCCAACCAGGTTGCGGTAGCCCACGCGTTGGCGGCGCGTGAAGGGCTCGACATCGTGTTCGAGGTCGGCGCCGCTGAGGCGATTGATTTTCCCGACGCGTCGTATGAGGTGATCTCTGCGGGGCAGTCCTGGCTGTATTTTGATGGGGCAGTCATAATTCCCAAGATGTTACGCTTCTTGACCCCCGACGGCTGTCTGGTCCTGGCGCATCTCCTCTGGTTGCCACACAAGGATCGGATTGCCCAACAGACCGAAGCGCTAGTGTAGTGTCCCTTAAATAACTTTACAGACTTTCCAGTGATTGCTATGGTCTCGCTCATGCCGAACACCAGCGTGGCGATCAAGTTGCAGCCGGCTGAACGCACGCAGCTGGAGACATGGGGAT
>JBOIEG010001026.1:0-18474 GCA_050740915.1 Gammaproteobacteria bacterium
GTAGGGTGTGTCACGATCGCATTGACGGAAGTGGCTCATGCACGCTCGCTCATTGAATCCATTGCCGATCCGATCGGTTTGCACATCAAAAGTTCCGCCTTAAGTCCGACAGGCTCCTAGAAAAATACAGGAAGGAAATGAAAAAGGCGTGGAGAGAAACGACACGCTTACTTACGCAACCCCAAGCGCGAGATGAGACCGCGATATCGATCAAGGTCTCTGCCCTTCAAATAATCCAAGAGCTTGCGTCGTTGATTGACGAGCTTAAGCAGACCTCGGCGAGAATGAATATCGGACTTATGGATCTTGAAATGATCGCTAAGCCCGTCGATTCGCGCGGAGAGCAATGCAACCTGAACTTCGGCGGATCCGGTGTCCTTCGGTGAGCGCCGATAGTTACTTATGACCTCTCCTTTATGTTCGGTGCTAAGCGACATCCTGGAAGACTCCAACAGTTACCTGAGCTTGCGTATTGTACCCGCGGCCTTTCGAGCCCACAAGACAAATCGCCACGCGAGCTGCGCTGAAGCTTCATAGGTTCACCAAACGCCTCGGCGCAATCCTCCCATCCGCCAACACTTGGCCTACGCCTAAGAATTCGTCTCCCCTGCCGTAAAGCCGCACTAGTCCTTCGACAGGTGCATGTGGCACCATGACCGCCTGCCCATTGCGCAAGTAAAAAGTCGCGTCCTCGGACAAGCGAATATCGGGCTTACTTAGCAGGGCGCTATCTAGCGGGCGAAGCACGACTTGCAATCGTTCCCGATCTTCATCACCGAGGTGCTTGACTTCATCCAGCGTTAACGCTTCTTCGATGCGGTAGGGACCAACCCCTAAGCGGCGCAGACGGAGAACATGGGCTCCGCTACCGAGTCTTTCCCCGATATCCTCCGCGAGCGTGCGGATGTAGGTCCCTTTGGAACAACTCACTATTACTTCGAGCAGTTCGCCGTCCCAGGACACTAAGTCCAAAGCGTATATTTCCACGGTTCTTGCTTTGCGCGCGATCACCACACCTTGCCTTGCTAGCTTGTAAAGCGGTTGCCCTTGATGTTTGATTGCCGAATACATCGGTGGCACCTGCTCGATGACCCCGGTAAAAAGCGCCAAAACGCGCACCATTTCTTCCTTGGAAAATGCGGGAACGTTTCGCTGTTTTTGTACCTCACCCACACTATCACCCGTGGTAGTCGTGATCCCTAACCGAAATACCGCGTGATAGCTCTTTCGGGCGTTCAACAAAAACGTTGAAACCTTGGTCGCTTCCCCAAAACAAAGCGGCAACAATCCACTGGCCGGCGTATCGAGGTTTCCCGTGTGCCCCGCTTTGCGGGCCTGATAGATCTTTTTGACCTGCTGCAAGGCCTCATTAGATGTCACTCCAACGGGTTTATCGAGCAACAAAACACCGTTTACTGAGCGCCCGCGAGATTTTGCTCTCTTGTTCACTAACGGGACCTTCGGCGGACCGCATCGAGCAACAGGTCAACCCGCGTCGCACGTTCAATCGATTCGTCATGGACAAACTGTAGCTCGGGTATGAATTTGATCCTGAGTTGCTGTCCCAACAAATGGCGCAAGTTCCCACTCTGCTGGTTTAGCGCGGACTCGAGATCCGCTACAACAGCTTGAGTGCGGAGCCCAGTGAAAAAGACTTTGGCATGGCGCAGGTCCCGAGACAGAGCGACCGCCGTGATGGTCAACATACCCCACTGCGCTTCTTCGGCGCGGCGCTGGACAATAGCGGCGAGCTCCCGCTTGATCTGTTCGGCCACGCGTTTGCTGCGCTGAAATGCATGCGGCATGGTGTATGGGTGTGGTGTCAGAGTGTGCGGGCCACTTTCACGCGTTCGAACACCTCGATCTGATCCCCTGGCTTTACGTCATTATAATTCTTGACCCCGATCCCGCATTCCGTTCCAGACTTGACCTCGGTTACGTCATCCTTATGGCGGCGCAAAGACTCAAGCTCTCCTTTGAAGATAACCACGCTATCACGCAATACCCTGATGGGGTTATGCCGACGCACAACGCCGCTTGCGACAATGCAACCAGCAATGGCGCCGAACTTGGAAGAGCGGAACACTTCCCGTACTTCCGCTATCCCGACGATCTGCTCCTTGACCTCCGGGGCCAACATGCCGCTAAGCGCCGCTTTGACATCATCAATGACATCGTAAATAACGCTGTAGTAACGTAAATCGATCCCTTCGTCTTCAACCAACCGGCGCGCCGACCCATCGGCCCTCACGTTAAATCCAATGACGATGGCCTTGGATGCCAAGGCGAGATTGATATCCGATTCCGTGATCCCTCCCACGCCGCTGGCAACAACCTTGATCTGAACATCTTCATTCGATAACTTGCACAATGCATCGTTTAGCGCTCCCGCCAATCCCTGCACATCGGCTTTTATCAGTATGTTCAACACATCCGTTTGTCCCGCTTGCATCTGGGAGAACAGGTTATCTAAGCGTGCAGCCTGTCGCGTTGCTAGCTTGCCCTCACGGGATTTCCCTTGACGATATTCTGCTATTTCTCTAGCCCTTCGTTCATCCTGTACAACCAAGAACTCATCACCGGCGTCGGGTGTGCTGGACAAACCGACCACTTCCACTGGGATAGACGGTCCCGCTTCTTCAACTTGTTGTCCGTGCTCGTCTATCATCGCTCGGACGCGCCCGAACTCTTGCCCTGTCAGCAACATGTCGCCCTTCCTTAGGGCCCCACCTTGCACCAATAGGGTGGCTGCTGGCCCTCTTGTGCGGTCCAATTTTGACTCGATTACAACGCCGAAAGCCGGACCTTGCCTTGGCGCCTTGAGCTCCATTATTTCGGCTTGTAGGACGATGGCATCAAGCAACTTATCGACCCCTTCGCCGGTTTTGGCAGAAACACTGATGGATAGTGTCTCTCCGCCCCACTCTTCGGGTACGATTTCGTGCCGCGACAGTTCTTGCTTGATTCGCTCTGGATCGGCGTCTGGCTTGTCGATTTTATTCACTGCGATGATGATCGGCACCCTAGCCACTTTGCTGTGCTGGATCGCTTCGATGGTCTGCGGCATCACCCCATCGTCCGCCGCCACCACCAGCACCACGATATCCGTCACCTTCGCGCCGCGTGCGCGCATAGCGGTGAAAGCGGCGTGGCCGGGCGTGTCTAAGAATGTGATATGCCCCTTTTCGGTGCCCACGTGATAGGCGCCGATGTGCTGGGTGATGCCACCCGCCTCACCGGCGGCAGCGCGGGTGCTACGGATGTGATCCAAAAGCGATGTTTTCCCGTGATCGACATGGCCCATGATCGTTACCACGGGTGCTCGTGGATGTTCTTCTGCTTGAAGAGGACCGATTTCCAACAAACCCGCCTCGATCGCGTATTTCTCTATGAGTTTCGGCAGGTGGCCCATTTGCTCAACCACAACAAGTGCGGTCTCCTGGTCCACCAGCTGATTTATGGTCACCATCGAACCCAAGTTCATCATGACTTTGATCACTTCCGCCGCTTTGACCGACATCCGCTGCGCGAGATCGGCGACCGTGATGCTAGCGGGTAGATCAACTTCTCGAACGAAAGGAGCCGTAGGCCTCTCGAACCCATGTTTGGTCGCCAAGGGCACCACGACCCGTCGCGGGGCCGGCCTCTTGCGGCGTCGCCCCGACTTGCCGGTCGCCACATGTAACTCTCGACGTCCCCCGTGTTCCTTATCTTGCGACCAGCGTTCTGCTCGCTCTCCGTCTTGAGCCTTAACGGTAGGTTGCTTTTGTTTACCTTGTTTCACTGCTTGTGTCTTTTGTGTCTGACGGGCTTCTTTTGCCTCTCGCTCCGACTCTTCGGCTTTTGCTCGGTCTTCCGCTTCCTTAGCCTCTTGAATTCGGCGCTGCTCCTCTATTGCTTGTTGCTCACGCTGCCGCGATTCTTCCTGTTCACGCTCCAGTTCGGCTTGGCGCGCTTTTTCGGCCTCCTCGGCTGCTACACGGTGCGCCTCTTCTTCCACGACCACGCTGCGTTTGACGTAGGTACGCTTCTTACGAAACTCAACGCTGACGGTCTTTGCCGTGGCGCCCCGCGTGATACCGCCTCGCAGCCGTATCCGACTACGTTCCACGGGCAGCTTTATTTCGCTCACCTTTTTACGGCGCAAGGTAATACGCGTCGGTTCAGTTCCTTCTTCTCTTCCGTGGATCTGTCGCAGGTAGGAAAGGAGCTGGCTTTTTTCGTTATCCGTTATCAGATCCGAGGGATCCTTGTCAGGCAAACCCGCTTGGCCCAACTGAGCTAGCAGCAGATCCACGGATATTCCCACAACCTCGGCGAACTGTTTAACCGTTACTTCGGCCATAGTTATCCCTCGTGCACATCCTGACTTTCAAACCAGGGTGCCCGCGCTGTCATGATTAAGCGGGCCGCTTTCTCTTGGTCCAACTCCGCTATGTCAACAAGCTCATCAACGGACTGCGCGGCCAGATCTTCCATGGTTACGATCCCATTGCCTGCGAGCTTATAGGCCAAGTCTCGGTCCATACCGTCCATTTGCAGAAGGTCTTCCCCAGGTTTCGCATCACTTAGTTTTTCTTCTTTCGCGATCGCCTGGGTCAGCAGCAGATCCTTGGCTCGGCGCCGCAGCTCCGAAACCAGAGCTTGGTCAAATTCCTCTACATCAAGGATCTCCTTCTCCGGTACATAAGCGACTTCCTCAACGCTTGAAAACCCTTCTTGCACTAAAATGCTCGCCACCTCTTCGTCCACATCCAGGCAGTTCATGAACATCTCTACCGCCTTTTGGGCCTCGCCTTCGCTCTTCTCGTGGGCGTCGGCTTCGGTCATCACGTTCAAGGTCCATCCGGTTAACTCACTCGCCAGACGGACGTTTTGACCACCGCGGCCGATAGCCTGGGAGAGTTGTTCCTCCACCACGGCGATATCCATGCTATGGGCATCTTCGTCCACCGTGATCGACACCACCTCCGCGGGCGACATGGCGTTGATCACAAACTGGGCGGGGTTTTCATCCCATAAGATGATATCCACGCGTTCACCGGCGAGCTCATTGGACACCGCCTGCACTCTCGATCCACGCATTCCGACACATGCTCCCACCGGATCGATGCGTTGGTCTTTGCTGCGCACGGCGATCTTGGCTCGCGAGCCGGGATCCCGGGCCGCGCCCAGGATCTCGATTAGGCCTTCTCCAATTTCAGGCACCTCGAGTTTGAACAAATCGATCAGCAGTTCTTTCGCCGTGCGGCTAATAAACAATTGTGGACCCCGCTTTTCTGGACGCACTGCTTTCAGATAACCGCGTAAGCGATCACCGGGGCGCACGCTCTCCCGAGGAATCAGTTCCTCACGTGGGATCAGGGCTTCGGCGTTTCCCCCTAAATCAAGCAGTACATGGCCCCGTTCCACACGTTTTACCACACCGGTCACGAGCTCCCCTTGGCGGCTTTGGTAAGCCGCCACGATCTGCGCGCGCTCAGCCTCCCTCACCTTCTGCACCATGACCTGCTTGGCTGCTTGGGCTGCAATGCGCCCGAAATCAGCGGCTTGCATTGGTTCCTCGATATACTCACCGGGTTTCACACCGCTCAGGAGCGCCTGGGCTTCGGATAACCGCATCTGACGTTCGGGAAACTCCAAACCTTCACCTTCCTGCTGTCCGACATCGTCAACGACCTCCCAACGGCGAACGGCTTTGTAGGCGCCTGTCGCCCGATCGATAGCCACTTGAACATCGATATCCTCTCGGTAGGGCTTTTTCGTTGCGCTTGCCAACGCCGCCTCTAGCGCTTCGAAAATGAGGTCTTTACTCACCCCCTTTTCGTTGGAAACCAGATCGACAACCGTTAATATTTCCTTATTCGTCATATGCCTTTCCCCTATAATCAAGGTAAAAAGGAATTCGGAACCAAGCGTGCAACTTCAACGAGATCCAAAGGCACCCGGAATAACTCTCCCTCGACAAGCACGGCGACATCGTCGCCTTCTAATCCGGCCAGCTTACCCACCAGCTTGCGTCGGCCCCTTACCGTGCGCAGCAACCGCATCTTCACTTGGCGCCCTTTATACTTATCGTAGTGCTCACGGACGAATAAGCGCCTATCCAAACCAGGCGAGGAGACCTCCAGCGTATACCGATCCGCAATCGGTTCTACAACGTCCAATAGCCCACTCACCTGGTCGCTGATATGGGCACAATCCTCTACCGTGATCCCACTTTCTTTGTCGGCGTAAATCCGCAGCAGGCTCCCTGAACGTAGAGATATGCGCTCGATACCGACAAGCTCGTAACCCAAACCGGTGACAACGGGCTCCAGGAGTCCCCATAAGTCATCAACATCTGCGCGTTCAATACCACACCGCTGTCGCTGCGATCTATCCACCACGACTCACCGAATGCTGTACCGGATCTCTAGATCCCTCGAGAGATCCCGGCGGCACAGGAGCGAGCGGGCAAGCCATACTGCATCCTGCAAGCGAAGCAGGGAACGGGTAATGCCCCCTCGCACACGCGAATCATGCTGAACTCGCCTCTGAGCAACTAAGGTTTCAGACTTCCTAAATAAAAAGCCCCGAATCGTGCGGGGCCATCACTGGTAGCGGGGGCAGGATTTGAACCTGCGACCTTCGGGTTATGAGCCCGACGAGCTACCAGACTGCTCCACCCCGCACTTACTTATCGCGAAGTGCAATATTATCGGGCAAACGCTCTTTTTTCAAGACGCTTGAAGCGCGCAAGCTCGACGCATCGATCGCGGATCAACTAAAATCAGGCGCTTAGCTGGCTGGAGTGCGTGGCCTGCCTCAGGATTACGGCCCCTGCACGAGAATGGGTATACTTTGCGACCGGTTCATAGAATGAGAGGATTACCCATGAGCGAGATACGAGCGCCAGCCGTCGCGGGTAGCTTTTATCCCAGCGATCCCCATGAACTGCGAGAGGACGTCGCCCACCTTCTCAAAGGTATGCACCCGCGAGTGAGGGACCCGAAGGGGCTTATCGTCCCCCACGCCGGTTATCTGTATTCCGGAAAGATAGCCGCGGCGGCTTATGCCTGTATACGCTGCCGTGCCGAGAGCAGCCTACGGGTTGTTTTGTTGGGACCATCGCACCGGGTTTATCTTCGGGGAATCGCATTATCGAGTGCACGCTCGTATGCAACCCCATTGGGTGAGGTAGCGGTAGACGATAAAGCGCTACGGCCCTTACGGGAGTTTCCCCAAGTCCGGGTTATGGACGAGGCGCATCGGTGGGAGCACAGCCTCGAAGTGCAACTGCCATTCTTGCAAGTGCAATTAGGTAACAGCTTTTCCCTCGTGCCCCTGGTGGTTGGGTATGCTGAGCCTCAGGAGGTCGCGGCCGTGATCGAGTCCCTTTGGAACGATACCAACACACTGATCATCGTGAGCTCTGACCTAAGCCACTACCACGATTACGAGACGGCACGCGCCATCGATTCTGGGACCTCCAAGGCGATCGAAGATCTCCGCTTTGAGGACATCGACCCGGAACAGGCGTGTGGATGCATGCCGCTGAGAGGCTTACTGTATTTTGCACGGGAACGGGGGCTTCGGGTGACCAGCTTAGAGCTTAAGAATTCAGGTGACACGGCTGGCCCCCGCGACCGAGTCGTGGGTTATGGGGCATACGCAGTCCATTAAAGCGATGACGCTCTCGGAGACCGAAAAGCGCCAGCTATTGCTTGTTGCGCGGGAAGCGATTCTCCATGGTTTCAATTGCCAACAAAGAAGGCGGGTGAATGCGGCGGATTATTCGCTCGCTCTTCAGACTAGAGCCGCTTCGTTTATCACCCTGACTATCACGGGAAACCTGCGTGGATGCGTCGGCAGCACAGAAAGCCACCGTTCCCTGGTCGAGGACGTTACCCACAACGCGTATTCGGCCGCATTCGAGGACCGTCGATTCCCTCCGTTGTCATCCGAGGAATATCCCGCGCTTGAGGTCCAAACTTCTATTCTCTCACCCAAAGAAGCGGTTCTCTTTTCTTCCGAGGACGATCTCTTGCGCCAACTCCGGCCCTCAATTGATGGCCTGCTGATAGAAAAAAGCGAGCGCGGCGCAACTTTTCTACCTTCGGTCTGGGCTTCGTTTCCCGATCCGCGGCAGTTTCTGGACCAACTCAAACGCAAAGCGCGGATCGATGATGCAGACCCAGGGAGCTTAAAAGCCTGGCGCTATACCACGGTGTCGTTTTCGGATTAGAAGATAGATAACAACCCAGCACTTGACCCGCCTACGCTAAGCGCGCCCTATGGTTGAACAGGCGGAAACCCAAAAGCGCTTGCTCCATGTCCTTGGCCAAGGCCAAGACCTTGAATCGCTCCCCCATTTCTCCTGGCAACAGCAGGGACTTCGCCTGTTGCGCGTAGCGCAGATAACGCGTTGGAGTCTTCTTCTGACATTGCTCCAATACCTGGTCCATTCCGCAAGACAGCAAGAAATGCGCCTGGGAGGCGTAACCCGCTAGGCGAAAGCCAGCAGTGCAAGCGGCGTCGGCTGCTGCAGTGAAATCCACAAACGCCGAAATATCCTGTAAGCCCACCAAAATCAGCGGATCGGTATGCGCCCGATGGCGATAGTGGCAGATCAGGGTGCCGTCGCGCCGTTGCGGATGGTAATATTCGGCCCGAGGATATCCGTAATCGACGCAAAACAAGGCACCTCTGGCCAAGGACGAGTAGCACGAGGAAAACCAAGCATCCAGCCCTAGGTTGATCTCCGAGGCATATCCGGAATCAAGCGGCGCCGGTAAGGCTCGCAGCAGACGCTCGATCTGAGCCTCGGCCGAGCTTGGAAACATCGCATCAGCGCTCCACCTGAATCCATTTCCTCCCCACACCACTCGCCGTTCTCGAATAGTGCCCTGTTCTATCGCGAAACAGTGGACCGGCAGCGCGTCCAATACCTCATTGGCGACAATAGCGCCAGTTATCGCGGGAGCCGGTAGACGGTCTAGCCATACAAAACGAGAGAAGAGATCGGGGATCAACGCCCGTAGAGTTCGCGCTTGCGTCTCCCGCAGAGCCTCGCTGATCTCAAAGATGTAATACCGAGTCGGTCTCTGATCAAGCTCGCGTAGGCTGCTCATCAGTTCCGCAGCCAGGAGACCGCTGCCCGCTCCGATTTCTAAGATGTGTTTACCATCACTGGCCTGCAGCACTTGGGCGATCTGGCGCGCCAAGCACCGGGCAAACAGGGGCGTCAACTCTGCCGAGGTGACGAAATCACCCTCCCAGCCGAACTTTACCCTGCCCGATGTGTAGTAACCCCGTGTGGGCTCGTATAAACAGAGTTCCATGAATCGAGCCATGCTCAGGCTGCCGCCTTCCTGCGTTGCGATCAAACGCAGCACAGCGGTCAACGCCATGGTGGCTTCCAGTTCCTCTTGCCCTGGCGCGGGCAAACGCAACCCTGGCGCACTGATTATGGGTGGGAGCATGGCGAGTGAGAGCTTGTGAAAAAATCTGCTGCGCTCGGGATCTCGCGTTCCGGCGGTGCTCGGGATCCCCAGGTATTTCACTATACACTCCGGTTGCTCGTCTCCTCCTTGAGACTCGCCCCTGCGGGGCTTGCGCGCCGTTTCGCTCCCGGCGAAGCGCTCCTGCGCTCCGGCGGAACGCGACCTCCCGTCGCTCGCGACGATTTTTTCACAAGCTCTGACCGCGCGTTGGCGCTAATCATCGAGCACGCATCTCAGCGGCAAAATCGGGCAGATCGCCTTCCAGAAACCAACGCTTGGCTGCTTCGTCAAACCACCACACCTGGCGATCGTGAAACCGATGCACGATACCGCTGTCGACATGATAAAAGCCGAGGGCGACCGCGACCAAGGCTTCTTTTTGGTCGTTGGATAATCCCTGGGATAGGATTTCATAAAAGGTGACCCGTACCCCTTCCAGATAGTCCCTTGCCCTGGGCGCCGGCGCCCCTTTTTCGCGATCACGTATATATTGCGTCGCGGCCTCAAAATGTCCCCATCGGATCAGTTTGAGATAGGTGTTTAAGCTTGTGTCCAGATTCTCCTGGCGCTTGGCGGCTTGCATGGACGCACAGCCATCCAAAAAGCAGAGGCAGCCGAGCAAGAATGATAGGCAAACCCGATGCGACAACTGGGAATAGAACACGCTCCCCCCTTGATCCAGTATGGCTATTCAACTAAGGAACCGCTGATTTATTCAGAAGTTCGGCGGCACAAGGATGTGCAGCGCCTCTTTCAAGCACACAAATGCTTGAAAGATAGAAAAAAGCAAAAACGGCGCTTTTTTGCTTCTCGACTCTGGAAAACCCCCAGGGAAGGGTTTCAGAGCGTCCCTAATTATACGCTCGCGCGAGCTTTTGAGCGCGATCCCCATCACCTCAGCTCAGCTGGTAGCGTCTCAAGCGGAACTGCCGAGATCCAGACGATGGATGGCCCATCACCCCAAGGATCACGGTTTGAACGCAGTAGGCCACATGCCTCCCCGATGCCCAGCGTAATTTGCCCACAGCTCCGCTAAGCGCTGGCCTGTCTCTGGGTGTATGCAATCAGGCGCGATCTCGCACAAGGGGCGCAGTACGAAGGCGTAATCGATGATGTCTTTCCGTGGCAGTTCGATTTCTCCTTCATGCGACACCACATCCTCGTATAACAAAAGGTCCAGATCCAGAGTACGCGACTTAAGCTTAGGCGATGTGCGTTGGCGGCCATGCCACTGCTCGATCTCTCTGAGCTGCTGCGCCACGCCACGCACGTCCGCCTGGGTATCAAAGCCGATCACCAGGTTCAAAAAATTATCCGCAGCGAAACCCACTGCCTCTGTCTCGTACACCGAGGACAAGGTCAGCTCTCCAAACGCCTCAGCGAGCGCCTTGACCGCATTGCGAATGTTTTGCTCCCGCTCGATGTTGCTTCCGACGCTGACGTAAACGCGCGCCATGGCTAACTTTCCCGGCTGCGCTCGATGATCACCCCGACATCTCGCACCCCGCGAACGGCTCCCTGCTTATTAACCCGCACCCTCAACCAAGGCACGGGAAATTCTCGCAGCACCAATTCCGCTATCCCTTCAGCCAGCGCCTCTACCAAATGAAAACGGCTGTTCTCAGTGAACTCCATGACACGCTTTGCCACCTCTTTGTAGTTGAGGGTATCTTCTATGGTATCGGAATGCCCCGCGGCGCGTATGTCTGTTCCCATCTCCAGGTCCAGCACCACCGTTTGCTTGAGCTGACGCTCCCACGCGTAGGCGCCGATCACCGCCTTTATACGCAGATCCTTCAAATAGACGATGTCCATGAAACAGGTAAAAGAAAAACAATGGGATACGAAGTTTACCCTAATTGTGCTGCCGGCGTGCTGGGGGCTCTTTCTACCTTATTTTGGTGTTGCGACTTGACCTCAACGCGCCGTGCCATTGCAATAATAGAATGCTTCTCGATATGGCGATCGTTTTGCTCTCCTATTTAATAGGCTCCGTGTCCTCGGCGATCCTCGTCTGCAAAGTTTTGGGATCGGCCGATCCGCGCGCGCACGGTTCGGGCAATCCGGGTGCGACCAACGTATTGCGCCTGCACGGCAAAAAAGCGGCCCTTGCGACCCTGACCGGTGACCTTTTAAAGGGGCTGATCCCACTCCTAATCGGCAAAATGCTATCCCTATCCGAGGTAACACTGGCCGCCATGGGAGTCGCCGCCTTCATCGGTCATCTTTATCCGGTATTTTTCGGATTCCAGGGGGGGAAAGGCGTGGCCACTTTTATCGGCGTGCTCTACGGGATCGCGTGGCCGCTGGGCATTCTTTTTATGCTCGAGTGGTTGCTTATCGCCGCCGTGTTTCGTATCTCTTCTCTGTCGGCCCTGGTGGCCACCGCTTGCAGCCCATTTCTTGCGCATGCTGTTATCCGATCAGGGTATTTTTTGGCGGCCGTTTGCATCATGGTCGCATTCATATTTTGGCGCCATCGAAGCAACATTGCTAAGCTGGTCGCCGGAACGGAGCAAAAAATACAAATAAAATGATCGGAACTAGACGTAGACGGGCCGCAGCTCCGCAAGTGACCAACGCGGCCTTACTTGGAATGAGCTATCATGCCTCAACCCCGCGCCAAGACGGCAAAAGCCTGTGTAGGCTATCATCGCCCCGTTATCGGTACAGAATTCCGGACGTGGATAGAAGACCTGTACGCCAAGCTCTTGGCCAAGCGCGCTTAAGCGCTCACGCAGCTGCTTGTTGGCGCTCACTCCTCCGGCAACCACTAAACGGCGCAACCCGGTCTCCCGAAGTGCCCGCCGGCTTTTGATCACGAACGTCTCCACTACGGCATCGCTAAACCCTCTGGCCACATCCGCCCGCGTCTGCGGATCCGCGCGGGACGAAGCGATCAAATCCCTCACGTGCGTCTTCAAAC
The DNA here is from genome assembly GCA_050740915.1 of Gammaproteobacteria bacterium. Classification (GTDB taxonomy): domain Bacteria; phylum Pseudomonadota; class Gammaproteobacteria; order JBOHHR01; family JBOHHR01; genus JBOHHR01. Next base: position 12,412 of record JBOIEG010001026.1, read on the forward strand.
CGCTGAAGCTAAAATCCAGGCCTGGCCGGTTTGTCATCGGTCGGGGGAACACGAAGCGTTGTGGATCACCCCTAAGCGCGAGGCGTTCTAAAGCCGGCCCCCCGGGATAACCTAAACCCAGCAACTTTGCGGTTTTGTCGAAAGCTTCACCGGCCGCATCGTCTAGCGACTCTCCTAAAATTTCGTATTGCCCTACACCCTCTACCCGCACCAGTTGTGTGTGCCCCCCAGAAACCAGCAGCGCTAAGAATGGGAAATCCGGAGCTTCTCTCTCCAACATGGGAGCAAGCAAATGGGCTTCCATATGGTGCACCCCGATGGACCGGATTTCCCACCCCCACGCCAAGCTACGTCCGATCGCGGCTCCCACCAATAAGGCGCCGGCGAGCCCCGGGCCCGCGGTATAAGCAACACCATCGAGCGTATGGCCTTCAGTACCCGATTCTTGGAGCACATGCTGTACCAGGGGCAACACCTTACCCACGTGGTCGCGCGAGGCGAGCTCCGGAACCACGCCGCCGAAAGCCGCGTGCAAGGAACTCTGGCTGTAGAGCACATGGGCAAGCAGCCCCGCGTTGCTGTCGTAAACAGCAACTCCAGTGTCGTCGCAGGAGGTCTCTATCCCAAGAATGCGCGCGTTGGTTTTCAATGCTATGGAAGAATGCTATTATTTCACGTTTTAGATGCGGATTGGATAAAACGATAATGCCATCAGTGAAAGTTAGAGAAAACGAACCATTCGACGTTGCCCTGCGGCGCTTTAAACGTGCCTGTGAAAAGGCTGGGATCCTGGCGGAAGTTCACCGTCGCGAATTTTATGAAAAACCCACCCAGGTACGTAAGCGAAAAGCGGCTGCCGCGGTCAAACGCTGGCAAAAAAAGCTCGCGCGTACCACCATGCGCCACCTACCTCGTTCATGGTGAGCGCCGTGGCTACGGTTCGAGCGCTCAGCGGCAGGGCGGCACGCGGAGAAACACGCCCAGGCGCTGCTATAATTCGAGCAATCGTACCCTCGTGGTGTGGCAGATAGATTATAGATTATTGGGTTGTTCTATTTTAAAATCATTTTCGTATTAGAGTTTATTCGTAGGGAACCGCCAACTAGAAAAACTAGTCTCAATGGCAGGCAGAATCCCGCAAGCGTTTATCGACGAGTTACTAAACCGCATTGACATCGTAGATGTCGTTGACCGGCGTATCTCTCTGCGCCCCGCCGGGGCTAATCATATTGCAAAGTGCCCCTTTCACGAAGAGAAAACGCCTTCCTTTACAGTCAGTCGACAAAAGCAGTTTTATCATTGCTTTGGCTGCGGGGCACACGGTACGGCCATCAGCTTTTTAATGGCATACGAGAGCTTGGACTTCATCCCCGCGGTACAAGATTTGGCCGATATGACGGGGATGAGCATGCCTTCCGATACCGCCGCTTCCACCCTATCGCAAGATGAGGACTTGTATCAGGTATTGGAACGGGCAACGCGATACTTCCGCAAGCAACTGAAGGAGCACGCTCGCTCGGAGTTGGCCGTTGCTTATTTAAAGCAACGCGGACTGACAGGAGCCGTAGCCGCCCACTTTGAAATAGGCTACGCACCCCTTGGATGGGGCAATCTTATCCGCGATTTTGGCCACGACCGGGAGCAACTAGACGCTCTCGGACGCGCTGGGTTGATCATCGAACGAAACGGAAAACGGTATGACCGATTTCGGGAGCGCGTCATGTTTCCGATCCGTGATCAGCGTGGGCGCGTCGTGGGCTTCGGGGGACGGACGATTGGAAACGAAGAACCGAAATACCTCAACTCCCCAGAGACAGCCGTCTTCAAGAAGGGCCAAGAAATCTATGGCATATATCAGGCTACCCGGGCGACCAAAAAGCTCGATAAGCTGCTAGTCGTTGAAGGGTATCTGGATGTGCTGGCGCTCGCCCAATTCGAGATCCTCAATGCGGTGGCGACCCTGGGTACCGCGACGACATCCGATCACTTGGCCCTCCTGTTCCGTGTTGCTCCGGAAATTGTCTTTTGTTTTGACGGGGACCATGCGGGAAAGCGAGCGGCTTGGCGCGCGCTTGAAGTGGCGCTCCCTCTATTGCGCGAGGGGCGCAGCGCCCAGTTTCTGTTTTTGCCCCAAGGAGAGGATCCGGACAGCTACGTGAGAAAATGCGGTAACGAGCTGTTTCGGCATGTCGACGCGGCAATACCACTGTCTCAGTTTTTATTCACTACCCTAACGCAGCGAATCGAGCTATCCTCAATAGATGGGCGAGCGAGGCTCCTCGAAGGGGCGCGACCTTTGATTTCCCGCGTTCCAGTTGGGTTTTATCGGGACCTCCTGATCGAGGAGTTAGCTTCCCTCAGTAAGTTGTCACCTGAGCGGGTGGGGGTAACGCTCAAACCAGAGTCCAAATCGAACCAGCCCAAAGGCCCGAAAAAGGGCGGCCCACCGCGGCCATCGCTGGTATGGAACGCGCTTTGCCTGCTGCTGCACGAACCTTCGCTAGGCCACACAGTCAAAGATACCGACCAGCTACAAGGCATTGAAACACCAGGAATACCGCTATTGATCGAAGCGTTGAAATTGATTCACGCCACCCCAGATATCAGGAGTGGCGCTTTGGTGGAGCATTTTCGCAGCTACCCAGAAGGCCACTATCTCGCGCAGTTACTTGCGCAGGAGCTTGCGCTCCCTGAAAAAGGGATCAAGACCGAATTCAAGGCGGCGATCGAGAAACTAGCGCAACGCAAGGAACGCGAACGGAGGCAGAACCTATTAAACCGGCCGTCGGGGCAATTAACCGATGCCGAACGTATAGAACTATCCCGTCTGTTATCTTTTCGAGACCGATTCGAACACCGTGAGAGGGTGTGATGGCAAATGAAAATCGAAGGTAGCTTTTTTGCAAGAGGGGGTACTTTGTCTTGCCCCCGTGGGGTTTTTAGGTTTTATTAGTTGTTTGCTTACGAGAGACTGAGACCGACTATGGAATCGCTAGACGACATCGAAACAGCCGACGAGCAATCCCAACTCAAGCTCCTTATCGCAAAAGGCAAGGAACAGGGGTTCCTGACCTATCACGAGGTTAATGATCACCTTCCGGATGACATCGTTGATCCTGAGCAAATTGAAGATATCATCAACATGATCAACGATATGGGGATCACTGTTCACGAAACTGCACCGGATGTAGACACTCTGCTAATGGCCGAGAACCCTGTTGCAGCCGACGATGACGCTGCTGAAGAGGCGGCTGCGGCGTTGGCCACTGTTGACACTGAATTCGGGCGCACCACCGATCCCGTGCGAATGTATATGCGGGAAATGGGCACCGTCGATTTGCTGACGCGCGAGGGAGAAATCGCGATTGCCAAACGGATTGAAGACGGCCTCTACCAGGTACAGTCCGCTTTGGCGGATTGCCCACACATTATGGAGTTGCTGTTTAAGGATTATCAACGCGTTCAGACTGGTGAGCTCAAACTCACCGATGTGATCAGCGGGATCACGGGCCTTGAGCCACCGCTTACCGAAAACTTTCCCCTGAAAAATCCGGCAGCGCTTGCGAAGGCGAGGGCGGATGCTGATATGGATGACGAAGAAAAAGACGATAAGGATGACGACCATGCAGACCCTCTATCCAATGGATTAGACCCAGAACAGGTGACTAGGCGTATTGCTGAACTTTGCCGCTTACATAACAAGGTCGTTGCATACACTAAACGGTCCGGCCGCGAACACAAAAAAACCAAGGAACTTCGCGAACGCTTAGGCGAAGAATTTTTGCACCTTGGGTTCGGACAGAAATTCCTTGAGCGGCTTACCAGAGAAGTGCGGCAAATTATCGAGTCGATACGAGAACAAGAGCGGGTGATCATGAACGCTTGCGTCAGGGAAGCCAACATGCCTCGCAAGGAATTCATCGCCGCGTTCCAAGATCGCGAGACCGACTTGGGGTGGGTTCGTTCGGTAGCTCGCGCCAAGAAGCCATGGGCTGGCGCAATAAAGCAAAACGAAGCAATTATTACCCACGCACAAAAAAGGCTCTGCGCCATAGAAAACGCTGTCAGAATGACGGTCAGCGAACTCAAGGACATCAACAGGCGCATGTCTATCGGCGAAGCGAAGGCTCGCCGGGCGAAAAAAGAGATGGTTGAAGCAAACCTGCGGCTCGTGATCTCCATCGCCAAGAAATATACAAACCGTGGCCTACTCTTTCTTGATCTAATTCAAGAGGGAAATATCGGCCTCATGAAAGCGGTTGATAAATTCGAATACCGCCGGGGCTACAAATTTTCTACCTACGCAACCTGGTGGATCCGACAAGCGATCACGCGATCTATTGCCGACCAGGCTCGAACCATTCGTATTCCTGTGCATATGATAGAAACGATCAACAAGCTGAACCGGATTTCGCGGCAGATGTTACAGGAGAAAGGCCGCGAACCGACTCCCGAGGAGCTTTCCGAACGCATGGAAATGCCAGAGGATAAGGTGCGGAAGGTACTGAAAATAGCAAAAGAGCCCATTTCTATGGAAACGCCCATTGGTGACGATGAAGACTCTCACCTCGGTGATTTCATTGAAGACGCAAGCACCCAGGCACCCGTTGACTCCGCCACTTTTGAGGGATTGCGGCGCAGCACGCGGGAAATGCTTGCCGGTTTAACGCCGCGGGAAGCCAAGGTCCTGCGAATGCGCTTCGGCATCGATATGAATACCGACCATACACTAGAAGAAGTCGGAAAACAGTTCGACGTCACCCGCGAGCGGATCCGTCAGATCGAGGCAAAAGCGCTGCGCAAACTGCGCCATCCTGCCCGATCGGAACAGCTGAAAACCTTCCTCGACAAGGCTTAGAAACTGTGTTCAATTCCAACGCGCGGGGATCTACCCTCGCTGTTTCTTATCGCTTGGCAGCGACTGCCCGCACCCCACTCGTCTCGCCGGACGCCAGCACCCTCTTAGGTTCCCCCGCATTACGGTAAGCTGGCTAGTTGACAATCCCTTGGTGCAGCCTAACAGTGGGCCTGTAGCTCAGTCGGTTAGAGCAGGGGACTCATAATCCCTTGGTCGCAGGTTCGAGTCCTGCCGGGCCCATCATAATCAATGAGTTACTGTGCGTATGCGTGAACCCCTGTCTAATTTAGCCGGGATTGTCTAATATTTTTCCCGGCAAAGGCGCCACTTTGTGGGCTTGTTTGTGCCTTATATACCTACGAGTTGTGCCTGCATCTTCATGACCGAGCAATGCTTGAGCGTCTAATCCCCTTGCATCTGCATCCGTCCCAGATTTAGCACGTATGTCGTGCTCGGTGAATCGCTCCTTGATAACTCCCTCCTCAAGGGCCCGCTTCATGGTACGTTGCCAAATTGCACGAAAGCCGTCACCCGTGTAAGGCTGACCTCGCCTGGTGCTGAAGAGGAACATGCTGCCTATAGTCCTGAGTGCCTTAATGTGATCCACCGCGTAGCGCAGTTCTCGTGTCCACTGTATTATCAATCGCCTGCCAGTTTTACCCGTCTTTACGTGTATGCCGTCATCACGGACCGCATCTAGACGTAAGTTCAAAATGTCTCCTTGGCGAAGCCCAGTTAAATACTTGAAAGTGACGTAATGACATATCAATCCTGGCGTGAAATTTACAAACGCTTGCAGTTCCCAATCTTCTATATACCGGTCACGGGGCTTCTCAGTTAGACGTTTTACGTTTCTACAAGGGTTATCACGCAATGAGCCCCATCGGATAGCCGTGCTGAACACATGCGAAAGCAGTGCTTTTTCTCGATTAGCCCGTATCCGAGCCGATTTCCCCCGTTCATCGAGATATTGATACACGTGAGTCGGTTCGACATCTGTCGGCCGCATCTCCCCAAAAAAAACCCGTAACGGCTGAATTTCACGCTGATTGCCTTTATAAGTGACCGGCGCTTTTAAAGGCGCAACCTCAAGCATGTACCTATCAAAGAGGTCATTCATGGTAGACGCCGACTTTGGCTGAGCCACAAGTTCCGCCCATGCACGCATGGCCTCGCCATAATCGGACCCAAGTCGGATCCATGTA
>JBOIEG010001027.1:0-3928 GCA_050740915.1 Gammaproteobacteria bacterium
ATAACAGGTCAAATAACATACCGCCCGCGTGTGCGGGCAATCTGCTCGAGTTCAGGCGTGTAATAGAAAGGAATAATCTTCCAACGTCAGGATCCCCCATTCCCAATTCAACGCCGCGGTGAAGGACGGCACGGCAGATTCGAAGCTGAGTCGGATTCTGGAAGCCCACCAAGCCCGAGGCAACCTATTTCACTGAGCACAACGGGCAACGCGGAGCAGTGATCATCGTCGATTTGCCGGACCCATCGAAGATACCATCGTTGGCGGAGCCCTGGTTTTTTACCTTTCAGGCCGAGAATAGGGATTTTAAAAGGCCTTTTTCTTCCAAAGGGAAGATACGACTGGACCTGTTAGCTGTCAAACACGCGGGTCCTGGGTCCCGGGTCCAGGATCGGCCACGCGGAGTTCGATCAAGGCGATGGGCCCGAACTCCGGCACCGCCACGCGCGTGAACAGAAACCCCGCGCTCCAGATGCAGCGAGCAACAGCAGGTCGGTCAGATCGCGTGGCTTCAAGACGCGCACTCGATGCGGAACGGATAGCAGTTGTTCAACGCCGAACGCACGTGGATGTACGCGATGTCGGGCCGCGTCAGCAGCGTCCGGGCCGCGCCTGCAAGCTCGCCGGTCGGCACGATCTGCCCGGTGCCGTACACGATGCGATCGTCCGCGCCGTAGCCGCGCATCAGCAGACGCTGCCGGCCGAGAATCATCGGCGGCACTTCCTGCTCGTGTTCGTAGCGGGCGCACGTTTCAGCATGCACGAAGATATTGCGATGAATCGAATGTTTTTCATTACGCCTCCAGGGGCATTTCAATGCCTTCAATCGCCAGCAACTTGACCTTGCGGTCGAGTCCGCCTGCGTAGCCGGTCAACGAACCGTCGCGGCCGATGATTCGGTGGCACGGCACGATGATCGATATCGGATTGGCGCCGACCGCGGCGCCCACCGCGCGCGCAGCGCTCGGCTTGCCGACGGCCGCAGCCAGCGCGCCGTACGTGGAGGTTTTGCCGAATCCGACCTTCAGCAGCGCACGCCATACCGCGCGCTGGAACTCGGTGCCTTCGGGCTTCAGCTTCACGCTGAATCGCTCGCGCTTGCCGGCGAAGTATTCGGCGAGTTCGGCGCGCGCCTGCTTGAGCACGGGGACATCATCATCACGCGTCCAGTCGGCCTTGGTTGGCGAGGTGCCTTTGTGTTGGGCATACAAAATGCCGGTCAGCGCATCGCCGTCGGCGGTAAAGCTCAGTTCGCCGACGGGACTCGGCATGGTTGTGCATTTCGTCATAACGGTTTCTCCAACGATTTCCATAGATGCATCACGGCGTACGAACGCCACGGACGCCACGCCTGCGCGCGTTGCAACGCCTTCACGGCCTTCGATTCGCGCATCGCTTTCAGGATGGCAACATCGCCCGGCGGAAATGCGTCCGGCCAGTGCAGCGCACGCATCGTGATGTATTGCGCGGTCCAGTCTCCGATACCCGCGATCGCCCGCAACGAGTGCAGCGTCTGTTCGATGTCGGCGCCCGGCGCGAGCCGCAGCCCGCGCTCGACGGTCTGCGCCAGCGCCACGATCGCGCGTGCGCGCTGCGACACGATGCCGAGTTCGGCGATGGCCGCCGGCGCAAGCGCGGCGATGGCCGCGGCTGACGGGAACAGACGCGTCACCGTGGCGAACGGTGTCTCGATGACGTCGCCGAATCGCGCGACGAATCGCTGCGCCAAGGTGCGTGCCGCTTTGACCGTCACCTGCTGACCGAGGATCGCGCGCACGCTGAGTTCGAATCCGTCGAACGCGCCCGGCAGGCGCAGCCCCGGATGCGGTTGCGCAATCTCGCCCAGCACGGCGGCGACTTCATCCGGCCGGCAATCGAGGTCGAACGCGTGTTTGCATGCCGCCAACACGCGCGCGATCGCCGGCGCGAGTCGCGCATCGATCCGCGCTTCGATTCCGGCTTGGGTTCGCATCCGCACCGGCGCACGCCTGATTTCGAACCAACCGGCGACGACGCGACCGTCAGGCATCGCTACGCGCAGCGAACGGCGATAGATGCGGCCTTCGATCGATTCGACGCCGTCGATCGCGCGCGCGGCGAAAAAGCCGAGCAGCGCGTCGAAGTCGAATGGCTGCCGCGTCTGCAGCCGGAACGTGTGGTGGTCGAGCGACCGATGGGCTGGGGCTTTTTTTCGCAGCTCACTCGGGCTGAAGCGATAACGTTGCGCGAACAGTGTGTTCATTCGCCGCACGCTGCCGAACCCCGCAGCCATCGCCACGTCGATCACCGACATTGCGCTATCGGTGAGCAGGCGTTTCGCCAGCAACAATCGCGCGGTCTGCGCGTACTCGACCGGCGTTACACCGAATTCAGCTTCGAACACGCGGCGCAGGTGACGATCGGTGACGCCGAGTGCGCGCGCGATCGATGCCAGGCTTTTCTCCGCCAGCGCGCCGTCGTCGATCTGGCTGGCCGCGGCGCGCGCGAGTCGTGCCGACGCGTCCACGCTCGCGCTGCCGGGTGCCAGCTCGGGCCGGCAGCGCAGGCACGGCCGGAACCCGGCACCTTCTGCCGCCGCCGCGCTGCCGAAGAAACGCACGTTCTCTCGCTTCGGCAAAGGCGCGGGGCACACCGGCCGACAGTAGATGCGCGTCGTGCGTACCGCCGTGAAGAAGCGGCCGTCAAAACGCGCATCGCGGGCGCGGATTGCGCGGTAACAGGCGTCGGTGTCGAACACCATGGACGCCACTATGAACTGCAGCGGTGCGGTCTGCACGCCGTTTTCGGACATCGGCGCGGGCTCCGAAAGGGAGCTTCGCGCCGATTGAGGATTCGCGGGCGAGCATCCTTATCCTGGGGAGCATGCCAGGGAAAGCATCGCTAAAGGCGCAGCAGTACTATGCACATCCTAGGAATTTGTTCTGGCGGATACTGGCTGATCTCGTCGGTGCCAGTGCAGATTTTCCGTACGAGTCGAGGCTTCAAGTATGTAAATCCCATGGGATAGCTCTATGGGACGTGCTTAATTCATGTATCCGAGAGGGAAGCTTGGATTCTGACATCGATAATTCTTCAATTGCGCCCAACGACTTCGCGTCGTTCTACCGAGCCCTTCGAAAGATGGTACAAGTGTTCTTCAATGGTGCCAAGGCTGAAGAAATGTATCGGAAACATGTTCTTGCTTCGCTTGGGGACGAATTCAAGGCGCTGAAATACCAGCGGCTTCCATCAACGAGCCCTGCTAATGCATCCTGGTCATACGACAGAAACTAAGGGCTTGGAGGCAGTGATTTAGCGAGGCTTAACACGTCACCGAGCCGGATGTGGTCGAAGCGCCGGAAAATGCCGCCGCATTGATCGCTAACACTACCGATCAGGGCGTGCAAATTGAGCAGACCGACGATTCGCTGATGAGCAGTTTGTTCAACAAGCCTGCCACGGACTAGTTCACGTATTCTGAGCCGTTGTCTTCGTCCTAGCCGCGAATGACGAAGGGGAGGGCTTGACTCAATGGGGGCGTAGTGCTCCTTGTGACAGGCCGCGCTCTCGCAGATAATAATTCGGCGGCGTTTTCCATTCCGTACTCTCGGGGAGCGGCGACATGGGAGCTAAACCCTGAGGCACCATCATCATTGGCGGTGGCCCGGCAGGCCTATCCGCCGCCTTGGTGCTGGGGCGTTGCCAAACCAGCCTAATGAAAAGAGCCCTCAATGAAAAGACCAAAGCGAACCACAGTGCACCGCCACGCGCGTACCGGTTTCGCGCTCTTCGATCTGGCGAGAACCGCCGGCGAAATGGCCACGGCCGCCCCCAGACGATCCATGATCGCACTCAACGGATGCCCGGGCCGGGCTTAGCGAGTGCCCGTGACCGGAAGGAGCTCTTGTTGAGGGGCCAAGAGAAGCTTGAGGCCGCGGCACAGTCGAGC
>JBOIEG010001028.1:0-2753 GCA_050740915.1 Gammaproteobacteria bacterium
CCCCATGTCTCCAGCGGCGTGCGTTCAGCCGGCTGCAACTTGATCGCCACGCTGGTGGTCGGCATGAGCGAGACCATAGCAATCACTGGAAAGTCTGTAAAGTTATTTAAGGGACACTACACTAGATCCGCGCCGCGTACAAGATATAAAACCATCGAGCAATCAGTTGTTATTGTTTGGTTATTGTAGCGGATACGAGCACTAGAGGTCCTTCCGCCTCTCGCCTGCGAGAGGCGAGGCGGACCGGCTTAGTGTATCGTGGGAAAAGTGTTATCGAGGCGGTAGGACTAATCCAGCGGACTTATAATAGATGCGCTGCGAGAATAGGGACGCGGGCAGTCACGACATGGGAGCAGTACAGATTTGCGAGGCCAATAACACTACCTTCACGATCCTCCGGATGCATCTCTTGCAATCCTGGCCTCAAGGACGATAATCGCTCTAGGAACGGAGACCAAGATATCTTTCTATCCAGCTCAACGGTGAGTTCAATATGGCGCCGAACGCGAATGCCGTTCATTTGCGCGGGACCAAGATCCTGGTGGCGGGAGGGGAGCAGGGGTTCGGCCAGATCTTGAAGTCGAAGCTCCGCGGTATGGGATTCCGGTACGTCGTAACGGTCCGCACCGCGCGCGATGTACTCGAACACCTCGCGTCTCTCCGCGTAGATTTACTGGTTGCGCCGGTTGAGCTTCCTGACCTGGATGCGTGGCGGCTGACTCGGATGATCCGCTCGGGACGTTTTGGCCCAAGTACTCTTCCGATCGTGGTGGTGGTCTCTGAAGACCAGCCACGCCCCGTGTTAGACGCAATAGCCAAGGACCACGACGTCCCTCTCGTTTCCACGGAAGACAACGCAGATCTGCTCGACACGATCACCCTCTGCTTGTCTGGGCGGCGCAAGCGAGCTCTACTGGTGGTCGAGGATGACGAGCGGATCGCAGCCTTGATCAACGATAGCTTGTGCCACGGATTCGAGATCGACATAAGGTACGATGGTGAATCCGGTCTAGCTGTCTGGAGAGAACGCCGCCATGAATTAATAATTCTGGATCTCGTGCTTCCTCGTATGTCAGGGACTGAGGTATTACACGGCATTATGGACATTGAACGGGCTCAGCCCGTGATCATTCTTACCGGTCATGCGACAACTGAAAGACATCAAGACTTGGTGATGGCTGGGGCCGTCGAATTTCTTGCCAAGCCGTTCGAGGTTGAACAGTTACGTCAAACCTGTGAGAGTGTGCTGCGTTACTCGGAATTGATGGCAACCTGTGCGGACTTCCGGGAGACCGAAGGGGTGATGCATCAGATCACAAACCGCGTTTATGCAGCGGATCGTTTCCTTTCGATGGGTAAAGTATGGGTAGCCGTTAATCACTTGAAAGAAGCCCTCCGAAATGAACACCACATGCCGCCGGCAGAGGATGAATGGAAGAAACTCGTACGCGAGTTCGATACCTAGTGTAGAAACAGTGAGTAGTGCTTCAATCACTACACTGGCTAAGGCCGCGAGAGCGGTGTCTGGCTCGAACAGCTGGCTAATCCGCGTTGGCCCGGTCTGCTCTATGACACTGTGTCAGAGCCATAGTAGTCATCTAGACTCAAGGCGGGCAGGGTAGGTCCGGGGGTTCCGCCGCGAAAAAGCAATCGTTTACAAATCAAACAGTTATAAATCCAACCGGACGGCAAACTTTTTTATGTTTTAATATGCTATTCAAGAAGTTAGATTAACTTAGGTCACAGACTCTTAATCAGTTGGTTGGAGGTTCGAGTCCTCCACGGCCCACCATAATCAATAGGTTACGAGTGTGTTTTCTAGTGGCTGTCTAAATTAAGCGAGATTGTCTAATATTTTTCCCGGCAAAGGCGCTACTTTACGGGGTTGTTTGTGTCTTATGTACCTCCGAGTTGTGCCTGCATCTTCATGACCGAGCAATGCTTGAGCGTCTAATCCGCTAGCGTCTGCGTCCGTTCCAGATTTCGCCCGTATATCGTGCTCCGTAAACCGCTCCTTGATAATTCCCTCCTCAAGCGCGCGCTTCATGGTACGTTGCCAAATTGCGCGAAAGCCATCACCCGTGTAAGGCTGGCCTCGTCTCGTACTGAATAGAAATACGCTACGTATTTTCCTGAGTGCCTTAATATGATCTATGACGTAGTGCAGTTCCCCTGTCCATTCTATTATTAATCGTTTGCCCGTTTTGCCCGTTTTTAAATGGATACCGTCATCGCGGAGGGCGTCCAAACGTAACCTTAGAATGTCACCCTGCCGAAGACTGGTCAAATATTTAAAAACAACGTAATGACGTATTAATTCAGGGGCGAAGTTGACAAAAGCTCTCAGTTCCCAGTCCTCTACGTAACGGTCACGAGGTTTCTCCGGCAGACTTTTTACGTTCCGGCATGAGTTATCACGTACGACACCCCATCGAATTGCACAACTGAATACGTGCGAGAGTAGTGCCTTCTCACGGTTAGCAGCGACCCGGGCACTCTTGCCCCTGATATCAAGAAACTGATAGATGCAAACTGGGTCAACGTCCCCCGGGCGCATCTGGCCGAAGAAAACGCGCAGGGGTTTGATTTCCTGTTGGTTGCACCGGAAGGTTTTCGGGGACTTTGCAGGCGCAACCTCAAGCATGTACCTATCAAAGAGGTCATTCATGGTAGACGCCGACTTTGGCTGAGCCACAAGTTCCGCCCATGCACGCATGGCCTCGCCATAATCGGACCCAAGTCGGATCCATGTA
>JBOIEG010001029.1:0-22522 GCA_050740915.1 Gammaproteobacteria bacterium
GTTATTCCTCGGAACTCCGCGCTAATCGACTACCCGCAGGCCAGATAGCTGTCCTCTCGCGCACAGTCCTGGCTCGGATTCTGCGCCTCGATAGGCGCACTGGAATCTCGGTCAAGGAGGATCTGACAGCGCCTCCACAGACCTGCCGAAAGGACACGAACTGTTGAGGGTTGAACTTGCCGCCCTCTAACACCGAGCAGCAGGTTTTAAGGTGCAGAGCTACCTTTTGCGCACTCTCCGAAACTTCCTGGATTTTCTCGTGACCGATGGCGAATGCACCCTTATTCTTGATGATTTCCAGGTGGGGCTTCCACCTTAGGTGCAGTCTGCTCGAAGATGCTCTCGCAGGACGTGCGGGGCCAGAGGAGAGCCAATACGCTCAATCCTATCAGACCGGCAAGGGCTTACACCGATCAAGAGAGCCTTGTGCCGGGAAGAAATGGGATTCGATTTCTTTTCTGCTGACATATGTGCTTCTTCTATCCCCAGTCTCCGCGGTAGGGACGCCGGTTACCCGGTGCCCCCGTACAGACCCCGGCGTGCAGTTTCCCGCACCGGGTTCCTCGGTTGTACTCGCTTATAACGCGACGCGCAGCAGTTCAGTGAACAGCCCTCAAGCCCATGCCACATCAGCCCGGCGGATTATCCAAGATACTGCGCACGGCGCGTGCCAGCTCTTCGCGTCGGTAGGGCTTGGCAAGCAAGGGGGCATCGCCCTCCACCTTTCCACCGTGGATGCTGGCCTTCCTGGGATAGCCCGAGGTGTAAAGCACCTGGACAGCAGGCCGGCGCTTTCTGGCTTCAAGCGCGAGCGCGTGCCCGTCCATGGGCCCTGGCAGGACTAGATCGACAAACAGGAGATCAACCGCCTCACCGGCATCGAAGAGGGCCAGGGCCCCCCGCGCCTCGGCGGCCTCCAGCACCCGGTAGCCCAGCGCGCTCAGGTAAGTAAGCGCGAGCGCCCGGACATCTGCATCGTCCTCGACCACTAGGACGGCCTCTAGTCCCCGCAGATCTTCGAGGGGCGTCTGGGGCTCGGCGGCGGCGGAGGCCGGCGCGCCCTTGGCCCGCGGCAGGTAGAGCTTGACGGTGGCGCCCTGCCCAAGCTCGCTGTCGATCTGCACGTGTCCGCCCGATTGCTTGGCAAAGCCATAGACCATGGAAAGGCCCAGGCCGCTGCCCTTGCCTGTCGTCTTAGTGGTGAAGAACGGCTCGAAGGCACGGCCTTTCCCCTCCTCCGACATCCCCGCGCCGGTGTCGCTCACGGCGAGCCCGACGTAATCGCCGGGTGTGAGCTCGGCCTCCAGCTCCGTGGCCGCCTGACCCAAGGTACAATTGATGGTCCCGATGCCGAACTTGCCGCCTTGGGGCATGGCATCGCGGGCGTTGAGGGCGAGGTTGAGCAGCGCCGCCTCGACCTGGGCAGGATCGACCAGGGCCGGCCATAGATCCGGGCCCCGCTTCAGCGTGATCTCGATAGACTCCCCCAGGGTGCTGCGCAGCATCGGCATCATCCTGGCCACGATCTCGTTCAGATCGACCGCCTGCGGTTGCAAGACCTGCCGGCGGGCAAAGGCCAGCAGCCCACGCACCAGCTCCGCCCCGCGCCCCGCTGCCCGCGCGGCCGCATCCAGCAGGGTGCGCTCGCCGGCGTCGTCCCGGAGGCGCGGCTCGAGCAGCCGCAGATTACCGCCGATGACGGTGAGGAGGTTATTGAAATCGTGCGCGATCCCGCCCGTGAGTTGGCCTACGGCCTCCATCTTCTGGGCCTGGGCCAGGGCCTTTTGGGCGTGGACCAGGTCATCGATATCGGAAGACACGCCAAACCACTTGCTGATGCGGCCACTCGGATCGCGCATCGGGCGGCCACGGGTCAGATGCCAGCGGTAGTCGCCAGCGGCGCTGAGGAAACGGTACTTGAGCTCGTAGGGCTGCTCCATTAAGAGTGCTTCCCGCCAGCGGGACTGGTCCCGCTCCCAGTCCTCGGGGTGCAAGGACTGCGTCCAGCCGAAGCCGTCCGCCGAACCGGGCGAAAGCCCCGTGAGCTCGTAGAACCTCGGATTGGTGTAGTCACTGAAGCCGTCGGGGCGGTGGGTGAAGATGATGTCCGGCACCGTTTCGGCCAGGGTGCGAAACCGCTGCTCACTCTCGCGTAGCGCCTCCTCGCCGCGCTTGAGCTCGGTGATCTCGGTATAGATGACCACCACGCCCTCGATACGATCCTCTTGCGTCCGGTAGGGCAGCACCCGCTGGATGAACCATTCGCCCCCCACCGTGCGCACCTCGCGCTCGATTGCGGTGAGGGTATCGAGCACCTGCTGGGCGTCGGCCAACAGGTGCCCATCGACACATTTGCTGGCGATATCGGCCACCGGCCGGTTGAGATCTGAGGGGATCAGGTTGAACAAGCGCGTGGAGGCGGGCGTGTAGCGTTTGATGCGGAACTCCCGGTCGAAAAACAGGGTCGCGATGTGGGTGCTGGAGAGCAGGTTATCGAGATCGTTGTTGGTGCGTTCGAGATCGGCGACCTTCTCTTCGAGCTGGGTGTTGACCGTGGTGAGCTCTTCATTGAGGGACTGCAACTCCTCCTTCGAGGTCTCCAATTCCTCATTGGTGGACTGCAGCTCCTCGTTTATCGACATGGCCTCTTCGTTGGAGACCTTCAGCTCTTCGTTGGCGCTCTCCAAGTCCGCAATCACGCTTTCCAGCTCCTTTTTGGCGTCTGCGAGCTCATCCTCCAGGTGGCGCACCGCGGCCGACTCCTCGATGGCGCGGGGCGTTGGCTGGGCCGTAGGTGCTGCTCCGGGTGGGGTCGTAAAGGTCACCAGCCATAGCCCCACGCCCTGCCTCTGGTCCTCCACGGGTGTCACCGTCACCTGTACCGGGCGGGAGGCGTCGCCCCGTTTAACCTGAGCCACCACCACCGCCGGCTGTTCCTCCCGCATGGCCTTATGCAGGGCGGCGCGCAGCTTGAGGCGCAGGCCCTCGCGGGCCATGGCCAAGAGCTCGTCGGTCGGTTCCCCGGCCGGGTGCGCCAGGTAGTGGTCGGTCTGGCCATGGAAATAGAGGGTCTGGCAGTCACGGTTGACCAGCACGGCGGCCGGGGCATAGCGCGCGAGCAACAAAGCTCGGATGAGCTCCCCATAGTCGCCGGGCCTGGGCTTGTGTGGCCGCGGCCCGCCTGGGCGCTCGCCGGGCAGGGGCTCCGCGATGAGCGGAAAGTCCACCGGCACATGCCGGACGGGCCCGCTGCGCCGGTAGATCCGCCACTTCTTCGAGAGCGGCTCGAACAGGCTCAGTTGCTGGCCGACGGTCTCGGACTTACCCAGGAACAGATAGCCGTTCTGGTTGAGGGCGAAATGGAACAGCGCGATCAGCTTCTGCTGCAGCCCGGGCTCGAGATAGATGAGCAGATTGCGGCAGATGATGAGGTCCAGGCGCGAGAAGGGAGCATCGGTGATCAGGTTCTGCGGTGCAAACACCACCGCCTCGCGCAACTCCTTTTTGACCCGGTAGCTATTCTCGGCCTTGGTGAAGAACCGGGTAAGACGCTCCGGAGCAATGGACGAGGCCATGCCCTCCGGGTAGCTCCCCACGCGGGCGAGATCAAGCGCGTGGCTATCGATGTCGGTCGCGAAAATCTGGAGCTTGCCATTGCGCTCGCTGATCGCCGTCCGCTCGAGCAGGAGCATGCCGACGGAGTACGCTTCCTCGCCGGTGGCACAACCGGTGGCCCACACGCGCAGGGGCGCCTCGGGGTGCTTTGCCGCCACCAGCCTAGGGACGACCGCCTCTTCGAGGACCGCCCAGGCCTCGGGCTCGCGGAAGAATTCGGTCACGCCGATCAGTAGGTCCTTGGCCAGGGCCTTGAGCTCCGCCGGGGTGTCGCGCAGATACCGGCCATAGTCGCCGATCGCGGGGATACGATTGAGACCCATGCGCCGCTGGATACGGCGCAGCAGCATGGGTTTCCTGTAGCAGCGAAAGTCGTGGCCTTCGCGTGTGCTCAACAAGGCCAGGATGGTTTGCAGAGGGTCGTGGCGCTTGCCGGCGGGGACCGCAATGGGACCGCCGCGCAGATGGGCATGCTCGACATATTCCAACAGCGCCTCGGGCATCTGCTCCACGGGCAGCACGTAATCCACGAGCCCGGTGGCGATGGCGCTGCGGGGCATCCCGTCGTGCTCCGCGGTGTCCGGGCTTTGGACCATCACCAGGCCGTCCTCCGCCTTAATCGCCTTGAGCCCCAGCGTCCCGTCGCTGCCGGTGCCCGAGAGGATGATACAGATGGCCCGCTCCTGCTGGTACTCGGCGAGGCTGCGCAAGAAGCTGTCGATGGGCCTCGGTATGCCGGGCCGAGCCATCGCCGCCCCCAGATGCAGTATGCCGCCCTGGATCGTCAGTAACGCGTTCGGCGGGATGATGTAGACGTACTCGGCCTCCACCAGCGCCCCATCATGCGCCTGTGCGACCTGCATAGCGGTATGCCGGCGCAGCAGCTCTGGCAGGTGGCTCACATGCGTGGGATCGAGATGCGGGATCACCACGAAGCCGAGGCCGCTGCGGGCAGGCATGGCGCTGAAGAACTTCTTCAAGGCATCGAGCCCTCCGGCCGAGGCGCCTATCGCGACCACCGGGAAGTCCCGTGGTGGGCCTGCTTCAGCCTCATCGGGTTCGGCAGATGCGTCCGCCAATGGGCGAGAGCTATCCTCGCCAGACTCCAATCGATCGGCCGACGGCTTCTTTCCGCGTCCTTTTACCATGCCCGCCAATCTACCACAAGGAGGTCGCGGCGCGTGCCTCGAATCGATCAGCTACGGCATCGTCCCGCCCACATCCTCGATTATCGGGTCAGGCCTGGTGTGTCCCCTCATTCGATCGACTCTCAAGCTCCTGTCGAAGCGATCGGTATTCGTGCAAAACGCTCTCCAGCGATATCTCGCCCACCGTCGCTCTAGGAGCCAACACATCGCGCGCGCTGTCTGACAGCGGTCGGTATTTGGTGTAATTGTGGTAGATATTTGGATGCAATGAGAGGATCGCTTTATTGAAAGCCGAGGCGATGTGCACGATCGAGGTGTCCACGGTCACGATCAGATCCGCATGAGCCACTCCCGCTACCGCATCGATGATCGATGGGGTAGGATACAGGCAAGTGTTCGATGTGTGCTCAAGAATGTCCTTGACTATCGCCCTATCTCGCGGCAGGCAACAGAGCACGAAGCAGCAATTTTCCTCCTTCTCGATCGCATTGATCAGCGCTATCCATCTTTCTGTCGGCCAGGTGCGCTCAGGGATCGCGCCGGAAATATTCACCAAGTAATAACAGCGGATCCCCCGCGCTTTAAGGAAGCGGTGGAGCCTCTGCACCGCTTGCGGGTCCACGCCTAATACCGGTCTCGTGTCCTTCGCAACTATCGCTAGAGGCGCCAGCGCCGTTAAGCAACGGGTGCTCATATGCACCCCGAGCTGTTCGGTGTGCGGTATGACGGAATGGGTGAAGATCCGGCGCTTGCCGTTCGCATTATAACCGACCGAGACCTTGGCCCCTGCGATGCTGGCGAAAAACCGACTTTCCCTAGAGGGATGGTCCTTGGGATCGATCCAAAGGTCGAAGCTCGCGTTGCGCAAGCGGAAGATCAGCCTCAAAGCGCTCCAGGGCTTCTTGGTGTAGACATGCACCCTATCGATGTAGGGATGGGCCTGCACGACCCGATAGTTATTGCGTCCCGCAAGCAGATGCACTTCGGGGGTGGGATCAAGCTGCTTTAGGGCCCTGAAGATCGGTGTGACCAGGACCAGGTCCCCGATCCGTCCTAAGGCAACGACCAGGATCTTTTGCCGTTTCATCCCTGACTGATTCGGTCGGGTGGTCAGCTCTCCCCCTCGAGCAGAGCCGGCAGGCGCCGCTCGACGGCCTCCCAGCTCAGCGCCTCGGCGGCAACCAGATTACGGATGGTAGCACCCGGTGCTGCGCCTATCACGCCGGTGCGATGCGGATCACTCGCACGGTAAAAGGCAAGCCCTGAGCAACCTAAGGCGGCGGCCACATGCATGAGCCCGGTATCCACACCTACCACCGCCAGGGCGTGAACCAATAGCGCTGCCAAGGCATTGAGATCGAGCCTCGGCAGCACCTTGACCATGGATGCCGCACTGGCGATATGCTCAGCGCGTTCATGCTCGGCCTGGGTGCCCCAAGGCAGGAGTAAGCTCACGCCTTGGGCATCCAGCCAGCGCCCAAGCTGCAGCCAGTGGCTTAACGGCCATTCCTTCTGCGATCGGGAAGTGCCATGTAGCCCTACCACATAGGCGTGAGGCAGATCGCGTTGGCGCGCAAGCTGGGCACGCATGGCTGTTAGGCCGTAATCGAGGGAAAACCCTTCATGCCGGTAATCCAAAGCAGCCGCTAGCAGTCGGCGATTTCGTTCTATCGCATGTAAATCCCAGGGCACCCGCAGGGTGCGCTGGTAGACGCAGGCAGCAAGGGGTTCTCTGGCGCTCTTCTGGTCGTAGCCCCAGCGCGGGCCTCTGGCCCACGAGGCCACCAGGGCGCTTTTATAGAGCCCCTGGCTGTCGATCACGGCAAAATAGTCTTGCCTCCTCAATCGGGCTCTGAAGGCGCTGATCTCCCGCCAGGTCAAGCGCCGCCCCCATGCGCTACGCCAACG
Organism: Gammaproteobacteria bacterium; assembly: GCA_050740915.1. Lineage (GTDB taxonomy): Bacteria > Pseudomonadota > Gammaproteobacteria > JBOHHR01 > JBOHHR01 > JBOHHR01. The sequence continues at coordinate 6,672 of JBOIEG010001029.1, forward strand.
ACGAAACGTCACAGGGAGCACCTGATTTACGTTGGGATGCCAGCTCGGGATGGCGCTATACCCTTCTTCCACCACCCAGTCTACGCCAAGCCCGCGGCAGCAGCGCGCGGCATCGCTTACCGCCGGCAGCATATGCACCACATCGCCCAGCGATGAGGTCTTGACGAGCAGGATCCTCATGGATCTACCCGACGAAGTTGGCTCCAGGATGGATTCGAGTCGTACCACTCATGTCGCGTCTCTACCTCCATCCTAGCCTTCCCCCTACCCAGGGGGAAGGCTAGGATGGGGGGTACGTGAGACCACCGATCTAATCCTTCGATCGCTCGCATATCCTTTCGTCTGTCGGGATCGGGGCTACATGGCCTCGACATCGCGTTAACTGAGCGTCATCGCTCGCAGGAACCTCACGAATCCCAGTAGCCGTTGCTCCCCGGGTGTCCTGTACAGGCGCACAGCCTTGGCAAGGGACCGTTCGGCGCCTTTGAGATCATCCTCGGCGAGCTGGCCGATGGCGCCTATCACCAAGGCCTGGGCACGCGCTTCGATGTCCAGCAGTCGCGATAAATCCATGTCGCAGCGCTGGCATTGGGCGACGCCCTTGTAGCGGGCCTGGCAGTTAGGGCAGCGCTCCATTTCAGGACTCCAAGTAGAATACCAGATCGTTAAGCTTCTCCATGACCTTTCGCAGGGCCTCGATATCTTTGGTCTCCAGGCTGTCTCGTGTTTCCTCGATGAGCGCGATCAAGTCCTCCCGATCTTCCTCATTCGCCCCGTCCATGATCCCCTGCGCCTTGTCAATCAAAGCCTGGGCCTCTTGCGCGACAGCGTCTTGGGGAAGCTCTGAGCCCATCAGGACCGCGACGCGTTCACGCGCCAGATCCATTTCCTCGCGTTCGAAGCGGGTGGTGGCGTTGTCGATGACGATCCCTTTTTGCAAACCACTCCTCTTTTCCTTAGCTGTGACATTCAGGATCCCATCCAGGTCTAGGGAAAAGGTGGCGATGATGGGATTACCCTCGGGCACATCGCTCAAGCCTTCGACCCGGAACCGCCCGATCTCGGTGTTGTTCAAGGCATCCGGATCTTCGCCCTGGTAAACCTGGACCTCCACCACGGACTGGCCGTCATAGCTGGTGTAAAACACCTCACTCTTGGTGACCGGTATGGCGGTGTTCTTGCGGATCAAAGGGACGAATTTGTAAGGGTACCACTCGCCGTTAAGCTCACTGATGGCGCTGGTCCCAAAGGTGTAAGGGGTGACGTCGACCAGCACGCTGGAGACTCTAGTCCCCGCGATCTGGGCCGCCTGGATAGCGGCGCCTGCGGCGACGCAGAGCTCCGGATCCACCTCGCTGCGCGGGGGCAAGCGCAACTCCTTCTCCAGGCGCTTCTGGATCAAAGGGGTGCGGGTGGCACCTCCGACCAGCAACACCTCGTCCAAGCGGGAGACGCTCAGATCGGCTCCATCGAGGGCGATGTGCAAGGCCTCTAAGGTCTGGTCGATAAACCCCTGGATCATAGGCTCGTACTCGCTGCGCGCGATTTCCAGGGAGAGGTGGAACGGACGGCCTTCGTGCTGTAGCAGGTATTCCTCCCCGATCTGGGCGTAAGGGTGGTCTGAGAGCGTGATCTTAGCGATCTCTGCGGCACCCGTGATGCGGGCCATGGCTGCTCGCGAAGCGGAGACATCTATGCCGCATGGCCCATTTAAGTAGTCCAACGCATGCTCGATGATTTTCTGATCAAAGTCATCGCCGCCCAAGTGGTTGTTTCCATGGCTCGCGAGCACCTCGACCACTCCCTTTTCCAGGCGTACCACGGAAACATCAAAAGTTCCGCCCCCTAGGTCGTAGACCAGGACGTGCTTTTCGCCGTGCTGCTCGGTCTCGTAGGCCAAGGCGGCGGCCGTGGGCTCGTTGATGATCCGCACCACCTCTAAACCGGCGATCGCCCCCGCATCCCGAGTGGCTTGCCGTTGTGCGTCGGAGAAGTAGGCCGGCACGGTGATCACGGCCTTGCGGGCCTCTTTCCCGAGATGGGCTGTGGCGATGCGCTTGAGGCGATCGAGAATCAGAGCCGAGATCTCTTGGGGCGTATAGGCTTGGTCCCCTAGCATCACCTTATCGACGCTGCCCATGCGCCGTTTGATGGATTTAATCGTCCGTTCCGGGAACAGCACGTACTGATTGGCCGCGGCCCGCCCCACCAGCAGCCCTCCATCCGGTGCCAAACCCACCACGGAGGGGAGCAGCTTGCTTGCGGGCTCGGTCTCCAGGACCTGTACCCGGCCGTCCTGGAACACGGCGACCTCCGAATTGGTAGTGCCTAAATCGATGCCGATAATGGTCTCATTCATGTGCTTGTTTCCTCTTGTTCACGACGACCTCCGCGGCGCGCAGGACCTCCTCGCCCTGCAAAAATCCCTTGCGAAGCTCAGCGAGCACCACACCCTCGGGTCGATCATCGCAGTGTTCATGGCCCACGGCCCGCATGCAGAGGGGGTCAAAGGCTTGTGCCAGCGCAAGCATGGCGGTCACTCCGTGGCGTTCCAGCATCTCGTCCAGGCGTTTTATGCTCATCTCCATGCCTGCACCCAGCGCCAGGATGAAACCATGCTCGCCCCCGCGCAGACGCCCCAATAGGCCGGCCCGGTGGCCCCGAGCACTCGCGGCCCCGGCAGCGAGCCGGTCGCGCAGATCGAGTAGCTCCAGCAATACTTCCCGCCGGAGCGATTTTTCTTGCTCTCGATCCGCTACCGAGCGCTGCTGCAATTGCTCACGCAGCAGCCGGTTGTCTGCCCGCAGTGCATCGAAGACTGCGCCGAGCTCGCTAAGCGCGGTTTTGACCTGCCGGGACTCCAGCTTCACCTCATTTTTTAAAGCGGCCAGCTCACCGAAGACGGTGAAAAGATCAACCTCGCGCTCTGCGCTGCGAGCGATTGCGGGCGTCGCCTCGGCTGCGTCCAAGTAGGCCTGAAACTGAGCGATCAGGCGTTCTCGGGTATCATCGTTCACGGATCGGCGGGGACTTTAGCGGCAGTGCCTCGCAGCACCGCGGCGAATAAGACGATGCCCGGGCGTCCAGGGGACGATGACCGGCAGACCCGCTCGAACAGCGTCTCGGGATCGGGCAGTTGGCTGTCAAAGAGCCGATAGTGCAGGCGCCGCTTGCGGGTCTTAATCGCCTCGTAGGCTTGGTTCAAGGCCTGAAATCGCTCGGGATCTTTTTCCGGGGGGCAGCGACGGATGGCTTCCAGATAGGCTTGGCGGATCTCGCCGTCCTCGGCACCAGACTCAAGCCCTACGATCAGGTAGGGATCTGACATCAAAACAGCTCCAATTGGTCACGGTCCGGACGCCTTTTCGCTCCGCGCCGGTCCTCGGATCGCCTGCCCACGGGCCTCAGCACGGCCTGGTCCAAACCGCCGCTCAAGGCCTCGGCAATCGCAATCGGCTCGCCCCGTGCGTGAGCTTCCAACAATCGCCGCAATCCTTGTGGCCCCAAGGCCGTCCGCAGGATTTCCGCCTCTGCGGAGTCGCCAGAGCTCAGCAACAGATCAACCGTGCGTTCAACGCCCAGCATATCGACTAACCCGGCAAGCATCTCGTCCATGTCCGCGCCTTGCGAGCGGCCTTTAGGAACGATGAACGGGTTCGTGTCGAGCAGGCTGGCTATGCGGTGTGCGGTGCGCTCATCACCCTCGGCGCGGGCGCGCTCCAAGGCGGCTTCCAATTCTTGGATTTTCTGCTGCGGGAGGCCCATGTACCAACCATTGCACCCAGCATCGATGCGGTGATAAACAAACACTGGGGTGTCCGGCCAGCGCGCCAAGGCATTCTCGGCAAAGCGCTGCCGCAGCTCATCGTGCTGCAGGCGGCGTAGTACCTCACAGGCCAGCTCCATCTCTGCCCGCGTGAGGTCGAGATCTGCCGCCCGCTGCAACGGGATGCGCAGGCAATCCAGGGTGCTCCTGAGCAGAGCGCGATCCTCAGCGACGAGGGTATTAAGCTCGTTTATCAGGGCGAGGAGCGATTCGCGAGTAACACCTTTCTGCGCATCCGGCAGGTTTGCCTTCTTGAGGACCCTGGCCATGGGTTGCCCCAGGTGTCCCGCCTCGAGCAGCAGGTGTAATTGTCCCAAGAGCCCGCCTCCAAGTCGCTTGCTCGCATCGCGAAAACAGGCGCTGGCCGCCTGTTCCTCACCTGCGCTTGATTCCAGCATGCCGCGCAAGATGTCTACCCGCCCCTGGGCATGGGCGCTGTGTGCCCACCGCAGGGCCTCGTCCAGCTCTTTGCGTGCTAATCCGATCTGGCCTTTTTTGAGTTGTTTGCGCGCGTGCTTGAGATGGCAGCCCAGCAAGAGATCTCGCACCTTGGGATTGATGGGATCGAGATCCAGGATCCTTTGGGCCAAACCAGCCGCCTTCTTAAAAGCTTCGCCGGCGACGGAGGTCTCTACGGCGGCCGTCAGTACCTGAATGTCGTCCGGATAACGGCCTAGGCCTTGATCCACTAGGCGTCGGGCATCCCTAAGCTGGCCGCCCTGTCGGTAGTAGCTTATCAACTGGAGATAGGTGTGAGGGTCATCCGGGTCATAGCTAAGGCTACGTTCCAAAGCCTGGGTGATCTCCCCCTGCATGGAGTCATCGCCTTGGCAGTGTTCTGCCAGGCGGCGCAGGAGCAGCGCGGCGCACATCCCTTCCTCGGTGCCTTGGCACGCTCCCGCATCCTCCAATGCCTCGATGGCATCTAACCAGCTCGCACAGGCCATGGTCGGGTCCGGGTCGCGCTCGTCGCGCAGCGCCTCGATGCGGGCCAAGTCAAAGGTCGCGAGCCCGCCGAAGGCCTTGGTAAATTCACCCTGGAAGCGTGGATGCTTAACCAGCAGCTTCAGTCCGGTTTGCCGGACATAGGCCTCACCTAAGATCCCGCGATGGCGAACCAGAAAGCGCAGAAGCGCCTCGGGCTTAGGCCGCTCTCCAAGCTGGAGGATCTCATGAACCGATTCAAGCTGCTGCGGGGACCAGCCCCGCAAGGCGGCAATGAGGCGCCGCGCCTCTTTGTCCAAGCGCCCGAGCTCGCGAAAAAGGATGGGGCCTGCTAGGCTGGCCGCGCGGGCGGCGGACGCGAGAGCGGCGAAGGGTGATGTTTCGGCGATGCGCTCCAGCAGGCCCCCGGCTTGTTCCGGATCCGTATCCATCTGGCACAGGGCCTTGAGGATCTGGCCCAGATCACGGTACGGCGAGCGGTAAGAGATCTGCTTGAGTTGCTGTGCGAGGCCTAAGTCATCGCTCCGAGCGTAGGCATCTAAAGCGGCCGAGGCCAGGGGATAGTCTTTCACCACCGGGTCATCCGGCGCCAGGCCGCTAATGACTTCGGGGTGCCCTGCCAATGACTGGGCGGCGAATTGCTGGCGCAGTTCGGTGAGATAACCGTGCTGTTCAAGCCATGGGTGATGTTCGCGGAACAGGGCGATAGCCTCCTGTACTTGGTGATTGCGCAGCAGGAGGTGGAAATAGAACGGCTCGGCCAAGGGACGGGCACAGAATTCGGACCGATTTTGCCAGATGATGAGGGCCTCTTTGACCATGCCTTTGGTGCTCAGAGCCACCGCCCGGCCCTGATAAGCGCTGGCCAGCTCCGCAACCCACTGGGAACGCCGTTCCCGCTTCAGCAGGTCCTTGTAGCACCCTATGGCCTCACGGTGATGGCCGGCCGCAAGCTCTGCCTGCGCCTTTTGCGCCAGGGCTTCGAGGGGCAAATCGATAGGACGTGCCTCTTGAGTAAGGCGCCCTTTGCGGGCTCTGGTGCGCTTATGTGACATGCGGTGTCAACACCATTAACTACCGGTGGCTCCGATCGGAGGAGGCGATGAGCAGAAGGCGGCGGGTGGGGGATCTCATTTAGCGGCAGGTAACGGGAGATCCGGACCCGCGCATGCCTCGGGGTGTCAAGTACTGATTCAATCCTGGCATTGCTCGTACCACTTCTCTGTCGCTTAAGACCTGTTGCACGCGTGCCCAATTGCTTGCTTCCCTGCGGCGATCGTTCTCGGGATGCCAAAGATGCACGGCCGGCACCGCGAAATGGCCTTCTTTGCGCCGGCAGCCTCTATGAAACAGACGCACCACCAAATCCGCGTCTTCATGTCCCCACCCTTGAAAGCGCTCATCAAAGCCGTTGACGGCCAGGAGATCCGCACGCCAGACCGCCAAATTGCAGCTGCGTACCCCCTCCACGCATGGCTTCGCCACTTGCGCCACCTTCCATCGGGCAGCGGATCCGCGCCGAAAGCCAGCGAGCGGCTCCACAGGCACGGGTTGGTGACTACCCAAAATATTTTATCACTAAGCATGGGATCCAGCAGGATGCAATTTCCGAGGACGAACGATGGCGCGTTCAGCAAGCTCGCTATGGCACGAAATGAAAGTGGCCCCTCCGTGGCTCCTCAACCGCTCGCCGGACCCGCCTCGCCGCGGCGATGGAAATCCAGCCCCCGGAGTGCGGTAATTCGATCCGACGCCAACACCTCCTTGAGGCGCCCGCCGTTCTGGGCGAGCGCGCTGCGATCGTTCTCGGCGTGCCAGAGGTGGAACAGCGGCGCTCCGAAGCGCGCGCTCTTGTGCTTCACGCCTGCGTGCAGCAGCCGGATCACGAGATCGGAGTCCTCGAGTCCCCAGCCCGAATACGACTCGTCGAGCCCGTTGACGCGCTCGAGGTCGTCACGCCAGACCGAAAGGTTACAGGTCTTCACGCCCTCCCAACGCGCCGGCCGCCACTTCCGGAAGCCGCCGTCGGGCAGCACGACGAGCGGCAGCAGACGGTTAACATCGCACCTAACCCACGCACCGATCCACTGGGGGTGTGTCCACGCATGGAGAGGAAGACGCTTGGCGAGCAAGCGCACCGTGAAGGCGCGCGACAGCAGCACGCGATTGCCCGCGAGAAACCAGCCGCGTTCGGCGAGCCGCTCGTGCCGAGCGATGAAGGCGCGCGACGGGATGCAGTCGCCGTCGGTAAAGACGACGTAGTCGGCGTCGGTCGCCGCGACTGCGCGGTTGCGGATCGCGGCCGCCCGGAACCCGCGGTCCTCGTGCCAGACGTGGGTGACCGGAAACGGCGCGCGCGCGGCGAATTCGGCGACCAGCCGTCGCGTGTCGTCCGTCGAGCCGTCGTCCGCAACGAGCAGTGCAAAATCTTGGGTACTTTGTGCGCGGTAGCCGTCCAGCACGAGCGCGAGCGCGTCCGGGCGGTTGTAGGTCGTGACGATGACCGCGAGCTTCACTTGCGGCAGCGGCCCTTCTCCCCTAGCAGCATAAGCTTGACGTACTTGTAGTAGGTTCCCTCGGCGTTCGAAACCGCGAGCAAGAACCCCTCGCGGCCGTCGAGAAAGCCGGCACGGAACAAGTACGTCTTGAGAAACGTCCACAGGGCGTGGGCGACGGCGGTGGTGAGCCTCGATCGGTGCCCGCCGTCCGCAAGCGTGCGCGCGCCCCACGTCGAGTAGCTGTTCACCTTCTGCAGCACTTCCTCGAGATCGATGAAGGCTTCGTGCATAAGGTGTTCGTTCAGCTTGCCAAGCGGACCGTCCACCACAAGATGGTCGTGCACGAGGCCGCCTCCAAAACGGGCGGTGCCGCGCTTGAACAATCGCGATACATAGTCGGGCCACCAGCCACCGTGTCGCATGTAACGACCGCAATAGCTGGAGAGTCGCGGTATGCGGTACGCGATGGGGCTACCGAGACCACCCGTTATCGCCTCGATCTCAGCCCGCAGTTCGGGGCTTACCCATTCGTCCGCGTCCATCGCAAGCAGCCATTCACCACTGGACCAGTCTATTGCGCGGTTGCGCTGGGGCCCATGTCCCGGCCAATCTTCGGTCACGTGCACCTGTGCGCCGAGCTCCCGACAGATATCGAGCGTACGATCGCTGCTTCCGGAATCGACGACGACAATCTCGTCCGCCCACGCCACGGATCCCAAGCAGCGGCGAATAACCGCCTCTTCATCCTTAGTGATGACGATGACACTCAAGCCCGTCACGGCCGCCCTTTCACGATCGCTCTTAATCGGGTCACTTGCCTTTGAAGCTCCCGTAACAAATGCCCGTTAGAAAGGCATAAAAATGCCCTTCGGTAAAGTCCAAGAGCAAGGAATTGAACAGACTGCCAACGGCCATGGTGACGACCAGCCCTTGGGCTGCCCCCGTAAACTCGGGGCTGAGTCCATAGCTCATGCGCCACTGGCAATAGCCGAGGATCAGCAGGAGCACCAATCCGACCAGGCCAACCTGAGTGGTGATCAGCAGGAATTCGCTGTGAGGATTGTGAGTCGGATAGAGACCCCTCTCTTTTGCAAGCTCCGCATACTCGGGAATAAAGCTCCCTGTGCCGCCACCTATTGCGGGATGGCGCATGATGAGCGCCAGGGTGTTGGTATAGAACTCGAGCCGCAAGCGGCCGGGAGTGATCACCTTGGGCGCCTCGGGATCCTTGAGGTCGCTCACCATCTCTCCCATCCGCGCTCGGAAAGGGTCGGAAGTATAGCTAGCAACCAGAACAAGCCCCACGACAACAAGCCCGGAGGCAAATAGCCCTCGCCAGCGCCAATGTCGATACATGAAGAGCATGATCAGGAAAAAAAACACGAAATACCCCGTTCTCCCGCCTATCATGAGCAGTAGGTTGACTAGGCCGAGGACCACCAGGATCCCCCATAGCCAGCGCCAACGCCCTTGCTGCATGAAGTGCTCGGCCCAAAGATAAATCGCATAAGCCATCAGCAGCCCATGGGCGATGCGTCCCTTGAACACGGTGTATTCCTGCTCTGGCGGTCCCAAGGGGGGCCAACCAAAGAGCTTGCAATAAGACAGGATGAGGGTAAGCCCCATGGCGGTGAGAAAGGCGTAATAGCCGCGACGTTGCCATTGCTGTTCGCTAAACGCCGTGAGCAACAACGGAACATACAAAAGCTCTCGATAGGAGCGCAGGGTATTGAGGGCCTGGGCAAGGGTGGCGGAGGAATATACGACACCGAGCACGAGCATCACCAATAGAGCTAAAGACCAAAGCGCGATCGGTTGCGCCCGGATCTGGGTAAGTTTCGTCTGATATCCCCCGCTTGCGATCCAACAGACGAGAAACAGAGTCATGGTGAGGGTACACAGCGCCGTCGAGACCACCAGGCTGAAGGCCGTCGCTACGGCCATCCACCGGCCGGCCTGATCAAACCGACGGTGCAGAATGTTCCAAGACCAGTCCATCGAGGGCGACTATCGGACCAATTTAAAGTGCTTTCTGCTCAGATCCACGCCCAACCAGCCCTCTATACGCATCATCAACCGGTGCCGATAGTCACGCCCGCTCGGCCGATAGCTCGGATCCGGGTTAAACCCCCGTTCCGCTTCTTCCACCAGCCAGCGTCGCATCACCGTCGGATGCCGGCCGGAAAACGGGCGTACAACGTTTGGATCGATGGCGTAATGGGTGAACGGTGGAGGCGCGTGTCCCCAATAGCGGCTCACCTTTTGGAGCTTCGCCTGCATTTTGGCGGTGGAGCGCACGTGGCCATAATGGTAGATGGTTCCAGCCGCGAGCGCTGCCCGCGGATAGCGGCCCCGCTTGTTTCGGTTCATGACCACGAAGAACAGCCCATCGGAAGGCCAGTAACTTCGGATCGTGTTGCGGACGATCCGCGGCGCCCGCCGATACCAGCCTGGGCTGTCGGCGATCCAATCGGGACTGCCGAAGAAGTGGTAATAGTCGAATACCAGCGCTTCGATGCGAGGATCGGCCAGATGCCGTTTCATGCTTTCACCAATGGCGCCCAAATCGTCCTCGTGCAGCACCTCGTCGCATTGGAGGTAAAGCGCCCAGTCGCCCGTGCAGTTGAACTGGGCGATCATCGTCTGTTGCGCATACACGTGGCCTTTCGCTATCATTTGCTCGTTCCAGCGGGTGCTTAGGATCCGGATCTTCGGATCCCCGATAGCCTGTACCCGGGTTAGAGTATCGTCCTCGCTTAGCCCCACCGCCACTACGAATTCATCGCAAAGGGGTAAGGCAGAAACAATGCTCTCCACGAATGGATATCCGAGCATCGTTCCATTGCGAATAAAGGTGAAACCGCTAACTCGCATTGGGCTCAGTCTTCAAGCTAAGTGGAGTTGGTCCAGGGCCGCCATCACCCGCTCGGGTTCGAGCGTCCTGAGGCAATCAAGATGGCCCAGGGGGCAAATCGGTTTAAAGCAAGGACTGCAGGGAAGCCCCAAGTATTCGATTCGGGCAGCCCGGTTCAGGGGAGGGGTAAAACCAGGATCTGAGGATCCGTACACCGCAACGAGCGGCCGATTGAGTGCGGAAGCGACATGCATTAGACCCGAATCATTGGTGACCACGGCCGAGGCCAGTGAGAGCAGATCGATGGCCTCGCCAAGCGTGGTGCGCCCCGCCAGGTTTACACAAGCGCCGCCCGCCCTCTCGCAAACCCTGCGAGCGGGTTCTGCATCCCGTGCCGAGCCGAATACCCACACCGCCCACCCCTGAGCCCGCATGCGCCGCGCGATCTCAGCGAAATATTCTGGGGGCCAGCGTTTGGCTGGCCCAAACTCAGCCCCTGGGCAGAGGGCGAGCAGGTGCTCGGGCTGCTTGAGGCCCAGGGCCTCAAGACTACACGCCACCGAACGGGTGTCTACTCTTAGACCCGGTAACGGAAAGGTTTCAGGAAACGGAGCGCCCGAGGGCAGCCCCAGGGCCACGAAGCGCTGTACCGTCATCGTTAAACGGGTTTTATCCAAGCGCCGGACGTCATTGAGCACACCCCAACGCCCCTCGCCGAGGTAGCCCGTGCGGCGCGGGATCCGTGCCCAGAAAGGCACCAAGGCCGATTTAAAGGAATTGGGCAACACGATGCTCCAGGTATAGCCCAAGGCTCGCAGATCCCGTCCGAACCGATAACGCCCCGCAAGCTTAAGCGCACCCGGCCCCCAGGGCGATTCGCGAGCGCTGTGCAGCTCCGGCATACGCGCGAGCAAGGGCAAGCTCCAAGCCGGGGCAAGCACGTCGATCGCAAGATCTGAATGGTGTTTAAGCAACAGGCGAAACAAGCTCTGAGCCATGACCATGTCCCCAACCCAGGAGGGACCGACGATGAGTATTTGTTCTGCTTGGTTGATCACGAGTTGCTTAGCGTGATTGACCCATGTCCTCACGTCTCTGTGTGGGCGGGCACTCCGAATTGGTCGAAGTGCCCTAAAGGAATTGGGCCCAAAAACCATCCTTCTCGCCAGTGTCGTATGGCAGCGACGGTTTTTTTTGTATTTTAGCACCCGGGCAAGCCATGCACGGTTTTTATCGAGATACGCCATTCATTGTTTTCTGCTCGCCCCGCGCAAACAATAATGCTGCAACAGTCTCCCACAAATCGTATGAGCTTTGGATGGCTCCCCAATACCGCGCCTGTCCGAAGGCGCTGATCGCCCCGATCCCGGCGAGCAAAGAATGATGCTCCGGTTTCCGTACCTGCTAGCCGGCCTGCTAAGTTACCTTGGTGTAATGGCGTTCGTGCTCAGCTTCCTGTTCGAAGCCGTGAGCCTCGATGCGGCCGAGCAGGTGCTGTGGACTCAGAGCCTGCGCTTGGGCTATGGCATTCAGCCGCCGCTTTACACCTGGCTGCAATGGGTGATGTTCGGGGTGTTCGGGGTGAATGTTGCCGCTTTGGTGCTGACCAAAGAGATCTTGATCGCCACCACCGCCATCACCACCTACTTTATCGCCAAGCGTATCGCCCAGAACGAGCGGATCGCTGGTTTGACGTTGATCTCTTTCCTGCTCATCCCGCAGTTCTCTTATGAGTCGCACCGCGATCTTACCCATTCGATACTCGCCTGTGCCCTCGCCGCCCTCGGGCTTTACTTGGCTTTAAAGCTGCTCGAAGAGCACCGGCGCCTGCGCACCTATCTGTTGTTTGGCGTTATCGCAGGGCTTGGACTGCTGGCCAAATATAGCTACGGCCTGTTCCTCTTATCCCTGTGCATCGCGATGCTGTCCCTGCCCCATGCGCGCCAAGCGATGCGGGATCGCCGATTTTGGCTTGCCGTGCTGGTCGCGGCAGCGATGTTCGCCCCTCACGGTTTTTGGCTGTGGACAGCGTTCGATGCCCAGATACAGGGGCAGATGGCTCGCAAGCTTCAACCCCTCACAGAAACGCAAGTAGTTACGGATATAACACGCGGTTTGTTCAGCCTAGCCACGGTTACCGCAGGATTTTTCGCGCTGCTGATCCCCACTTACGGTTGGGCGTTTTTTTTCCGAAACCGCTGCGGTTCGCGGCCCGCGCAAACCCAAAGATCGCACGAGCGCTTATTAGCCCGACTTCTGTTGATCCAATTGCTGCTCTTGCTGGGCCTAGTCCTGGTTTTTCAGGTATCCGGTTTCAAACAGCGTTGGATGCAGCCGCTGCTGTTCGCAGTGCCGATCTATCTGCTGGTTCAGGTTCGCCCCTGGTTCAACGAGCTCAGTTGCCGCCGCCTGGTGGCGTTGGGCACTGTCATCGGCTTTTGCACCCTGGCGATGCTGCCGGTGCGCGTGCTTCTCCCCGATGCCTTTGAAGGCCACAAACGGTTTAATACCCCGTTTGGCGCACTGGCTGAGGATCTCCGTCACCATGGCTTTGTCGGTGGTGTGATCGCCACCGAAGACCATTGGATGGGTGGGAACCTGCGCCTTGAGTTTCCTGACAGTGCGATCATTACCCCAAACTTCACACCAGCCGGTGCAGGCGAGCCGATAGCCCTGGCGGTCTGGCAAGGTGAGGCGATGCCGCCGGAGCTGGCGGAACTCTTGAGAAAGGCCAGAGCGCAGGATTTGCTGACTCAGCAGCCGCGGGTGATCCAGCTCCGCTACCACTATTCCCAACGGACTAGCGCGACGTTTAGTTACTTAGCTGGGTAGCTGGGTTTTTTCCGAACTGTTTATGACGCCTTTTTTGACGATCTGACGGGTCGGACGGAGGTTTGGAAAAACGAACCCTTTATTGAACCGGCCGGGCCTCCTTCGTCTCCCTGATAGCCGTGCGCCCGGATGGGAAGATCAAGCATTTCAATCTTTCAGGCAAGGAAATAAAAAACGTCGGCACCTCTCGAGAGGCGGTCGAGGAGCTTATGGACGCCTCCGGGCAATTCCAAGGATGGCGATACCGAACGGCGCTGGATGAGACAGAAGACTACGACGCAAGCGGACGCTTGTTACGACTAAGTGACCGCGCCGGTGTGGTGCAAACCCTCTCGTACAGTGATGCATTGACCCCAATCGATATCGCCCCTGGGCCCGGATCATTGATGCGGGTCACCGATTCGTTCGGCCGAGCGATCGCATTTAGCTACAACGCACAAGGCCGCATCGTCACCCTGACCGACCCGGCGGGCGGTGTCTATCGCTATCGCTACGATACCAACGACAATCTCGAGAGCGTCCACTACCCGGATGAGACCCCGAGTGATGACAGCGACAACCCCAAACGCAGCTATCACTACGAAGACTCCCGTTTTCCCCATGCCTTGACCGGGATCACGGACGAGGCTGGCCACCGCTTTGCCACCTATGCCTACGACGATAAGGGCCGCGCCATTCTCTCCGAGCACGCGGGGGGCGCGGAGCGGGTGGCGCTCTCCTACCACGGCGATGGCAGCACGGCGGTCACTGATGCCCAAGGCGCGACCCGTACCTACACTTTTGAGATCCACCACGGGGTGATCAAGGTGAAAAGCATCCAGGGCGGTCCGTGCCCTTCCTGCGCCGGGGAGTCCCAGGCAAATACGTATGACGCGAACGGAAACGTAGCCTCCAAGACCGACTTCAACGGTAATATTACCAACTTTACTTATGACCTGGCGCGAAACTTAGAGGCCTCCCGCACCGAAGCCGCGGGCACGCTGGAGGAACGTACGACCCAGACCCAATGGCATGCCGATTTCCGCCTACCGCTGCAAATCGATGTCTTCGACCGGAACAACACGCACCTCAAGCGCACCGCGTTGACCTACGACACCGCGGGTCGAGTGCTCATCCGCACCGAGACCGACCTGGCGTCTGAGGAGTCGCGCACCACCACAAACAGCTACAACGCTCTGAGGTTGCTGGCTTCCGTCGATGGCCCACGCACCGATGTCGCCGATCTCACGACCTATGAGTACGACGCCCATGGCCGACCCTTGACCCTACAAGACCCGAATGGCTTGGTGACCCAACTGGCCTATGACGCCCGGGGCCGGCTCAAGAGCCGCACGGTGGATGGACAGGTGACCTTGTTCTCCTACGATGCGACGGGCAACCTGACCGGCATCGTACTGCTCAATGGGACGTCACTCACTTACGCCTACGATGCCGCCCACAGACTGAGCGCCATTCAAGACGATGCGGGCAACCGCATCGCCTACACCCTGGATCCCCTGGGCAACCGCATCAAGGAAGAGGTCACAGACCCCGCCAGTGTGCTCACCCGCACCCACTCGCGGGTTTACAACAGCCTCAACCGCCTGCTGAAAAACACCGGCGGGGAAGGCCAGGAGAGAAGTTATGCCTATGACCCCAACGGCAACCGCCTCTCCGCCATCGACGGGCGCGGTCACCAGACCACCTTCGCCTTCGACGCCTTGAACCGCCTGCTCGCCAGTGCCGATGCTGAGAATGGCGTGACCGAATACAGCTACGACGCCTTAGATCACCTCACCCAGGTCAAAGACCCCAAGGGGCTGGAGACCACCTACACGACCAACGCCCTGGGCGACCTGTTGCTGCTCGACAGCCCTGACACCGGCACCACCCGCACTGCTTATGACAGCGCCGGCAACCGGGTGAGCCAGCTTGATGCCAAGGGGGTGGAGGTCCTCTACCACTATGACGCCTTGAATCGTCTGACTTCCACCGACTATGTCGACGACACGCTCGATGTGAGCTTCACTTACGATGAAGGCAGCAACGGGATTGGGCGCTTGAGCACCATGACCGACGGTAGCGGCGTGACCGAATATGGCTACGATATCCGCGGTAATCTTACCTCTGTGCAAACCACCCGCGATGGCCTCACCCACGCTACACGCTATGCCTACAACGGGGCCGACCAGTTGGTGTCTGTCACCTACCCCAGCGGGCGGACGGTGGACTATCAGCGCAACACCTTGGGCCAGATCAGCGGGGTCACTAGCACGCTCAATGGCGAGACCCAGACGCTGGCGAGTGCCATGGGTTATGTCCCCTTCGGCCCGCTGACCGGACTCACCTTCGGCAACGGGGTGCCCATGAACCGACAACTGGATTTAGACTACCGGCTCACGGTCAACATCCACCAAGGGGTATTCGAGCAAGGGTTCGCCTTCGATGCCGCGGACAATATCAGCGCCATCGAGGATAATCTGGAGATGCACCGCAATCAGAGCTTTGGCTATGATGCCCTAGACCGCCTCATCGGCGCCCAGGGCGTCTACGGAAGGCACAGCTACGGCTACGATGCAGTGGGCAACCGCGTGAGCCTGCTCACCGACACCCAAACCGAAAGCTACAGCTATGCCCCCGACAGCCACAGGCTCCAGGGCATCATCGGCAGCCAACCCCGCAGCTTCGCCTACGATGCCAACGGCAATACCACCGAGGCCGATAGTTTCACCTTCGGCTACGGTCAGAACAACCGCCTGAGCGAGATGCGCCTCTGCCCTCTGTGCCAACATGACTGAGACATCTTTCCCCGTGTAAATTAATGTCGAGGGCGGGGAGGATGAACATGAGTCGATTTAGAATGAATTCCATGTCAACCAGCGTGAATAGTGTGACTGCTGCGAAGCCGGAAGGGCTC
>JBOIEG010001030.1:0-1250 GCA_050740915.1 Gammaproteobacteria bacterium
TTGTCGTTGTTTCACTCGGTCCCCCTTATGACTAGAGTCAATCGTGCTTGATTGCTCTATGGGATCGAGTGAAACCTCGTTAGTTCCCCTTATAATTCAATAAGTTTAAAGATCCTACGTATGAAGGAGAGCAGGGGGTAATAAGGGGCCAGGCGCGATTTATTCATGAACACTCTTAAAAAGTTTAGCATGTCCCCTTTAAACATCCCGTAGAGAAAGCCTGTGGCTACCGAAAAACGGAGAACACAACGCAATAATTTTTGTCAAGGAGCGACACCGCGACCACGGGCACCCAGATCGAAACAGCGATCCGCGACATCCCACAGTCTGTGAGTGTGGTGAAGGAAGAAATCATCGAAGCACAAAGCGCCTTCAGCCTGTGCGCTGCGCTGAAGAAAATGACCTCGCCGAAATTGAAGCCGATCGCATCGGTCATTCATGCGACATTGGTCAGTTTCGCCTTCGCGATCGGGACAGCCGTCTTCGCTCGATCGGTGCACGCGCAAGACGAGCCGGGCGCTGGCACGCGGCTACTGCTGCAGGGCACCTATCAAGAGGATGACTTTCTCCCCAACCCAGGCTTCCCCTTGGTGCGCTACGGCGACGCCTTCCGCGCCCCCAACGTGCGCCGGTCGCTGTATTTCGGTGTACCGAACGAGGACGAAGAGAACACGAAAATTCTGGTTGGTATCGCGCAACTCGAGCAGGAACTGGGCGACGACTGGCTAGCGAGCTTGCGACTGAACCGCACCGCCACCCGACAGCGCGCCGGAGCTGAAAATTATGCCTACGGCATCACGCCCGAGGGCGACACGACTTTGTTCGCGAGCCGCCTTAACCAGGACAACGATGTTTGGTCTGGCGAAATCCGCTTGAACGGCAACATAGAACTGCTCGGCCGGCCGGCGAACGTAGCCCTGGGCGTCGACCATACCAATTTCGAATTCGTCAACGATCAGGAGTACGCCACGCTCGGCATCGCCAACATCTACGAGAAAAATTTCGACGACTTCCCCACTCAGAGGTTGTGAATTTTTCGATATTCGCGGCGATAAGCCGCCGAGAGGGGATACCGGCGCCGGTGAGACAAGCGCGGGTGGAATGTCGCCTAGGAGCCTGTCGAACTTAAGGCGGAACTTTTGATGTGCAAACCGATCGGATCGGCAATGGATTCAATGAGCGAGCGTGCATGAGCCACTTCCGTCAATGCGATCGTGACACACCCTACCTGCTGCCGCCGTCGGTCGATG
>JBOIEG010001031.1:0-9822 GCA_050740915.1 Gammaproteobacteria bacterium
ACTTTATTCCAAGTAATGAATCAGATGCATAAATACGCCTCAGATCAGTACCCACAAATTCTGCGGAGGAGGCTTATTTATTTTTCATCAACAGATTAAGTGAACGGCTTGCGAAACCCGCTTGTACGGTTCGGAGGGCGGGGAGACGCGAGTCTTCCCGACCCCTATCATGAAGAAAGTCGCGCGTATGCTGCGCCACCATCGCCCTTTGCTGATGAACTGGTTTCGCGTTCAAGGTGCCCTCTCGAACAGCATCGTCGAGGGCTTCAACAACAAGCTAAAACTGACCACCAGAAAAGCCTACGGCTATTCCAGCTTCAGAACAATAGAAATTGCTCTCTACCATACACTTGGCGCACTGCCCGAGTCCCACTCTGCCCACAAATTTTGCTGAGGAGCCAAAATTTAATCGCGCAATTTGCCGTTATTAAAAACGCGTTGGTTTATGCACAGTGCCGAGCCCCACACCCCGAAGGTATAATGAAAACGACGGGACTGATTCCAGGGGGACTCTTGGGTATCGGATTCCAAGCAAACCGCTATTACCTTGGCGGCTCGCAAGAAACGTATGTCGCCAAGCTCACAAAAGCGCGAATGACAGATAGCGCTTTGAGCGGGAGGGTCCACCCCTTTCGGAGTGGCGCTTTGCTCGGGCATGAACAACCACGAGCACATCGCACTCGGCATTCGCCACGGCTATGGGGAAGACACCCCATTCTCTTTTACGCTGGCTGATCGCCGCCACCATACTCACGTGATCGGAAAGACAGGCACAGGGAAGAGCACGCTGCTTCTGAATACGATCTGTGAGGCCATTCGCGCCGGCCGCGGCGTTGGCGTCATTGACCCGCACGGTCCACTGGCCAAGGAGGTGCTTGACTGTATCCCGAAGTCACGCACGGAGGACGTCGTGTACTTCGATCCGAGCGATGCGGAGTATCCGATCTCTCTTACATGCAGAGCATCCGGAGCGCAAGCATTTGGTGGCCTCTGGGATCGTTGTGGCACTCAAGGGCATATGGCGCGAGTCCTGGGGGCCGCGGATGGAATATATTCTCTATGCCTCGGTCGCAACGCTCATGGAGTGCGAAAACACCTCACTCATCGGCATCTCGCGGCTCCCTCTCTGATCCCGAGTATCGAAGGTGGGCGCTGAAGCAGGTAAGAGATCCGGGGCTCGTCGGCTTCTGGCGCGATGAGTTTGAGCGCTACGACGAGCGGTTTCTGCGCGAGGCTATTGCCCCGATCCAAAACAAGGTCGGCCGGCTCCTGCTTGCGCCGCTTGCCCGCAATATCTTTGGGCAGGTGAAGAGCAAAGTGAGCGCACGCTTTATAATGGACAACCGGTGCATCTTTGTCGCCAATCTCGCCAAGGGTGCGATGGCTCTCTGATTGAGGCATACTGGGCTTTGACCTGGCGGTGTATTCCTCGGCCAGGTACGCATTCTTGCAGCGTGCGGGCCCATGACCGCCTGCGAGCTCCACCAGCACGAACAAGGGTACCCATTTGTCCCGGCGCCGCCCGAACGCGCCGGCAGGCACGGTGGGTTCATGCGCGCGCAGCTTTGCGCGGTTATCCCTCGCCCAGGTCGCAAACATCCTCCCTATGTCCCGCAGCATCGGGACGTGCTTTGCCAACTTGCACGCCGAGCAGATGAAACCACCGGGCCAGCCCAGCTGCTCCAAGTAGGCGCCGCACGCATCGACATCCGGGAACATCCCCACGAACTCGCGGTAGGTTCGCGGGTAGTAACATCCAACCACCAGGATCCGCGGTTGTAGCTGCGAGATTCGGTCGTATCTTCCCTTTTGGAGAAAAAGGGCTTTTGAAATTCTTATTCCCATTCCCCGATAGAGGGGCTTCGCCGCGGACTCTTGGAGGTGCCTTATGTTCAAGCGTTTGGTCGCTCGGCTCAGTGATGCCAACGTCATGACAACGCTGGCTCTGTTCTTTGCCCTCGACCTATGCGCGCGAGACGGATGTGTCAACTTTCGTGAGTCACTCTCTCGTCACGACGATCAGGAAGCGAGTTGGCCCCTTCAGCGGAGGGTCCCCCCGTCCGCGGCGAACAGGTGCACTCGTCCGCTCCGCACACGGACCGTGATGCTGTCGCCAACGTCTGGCAGTCTATCGTTCGAGACGGATGCCATCATGCGGTTGCGGCCCCCTCCACGTCGAAATGAACGTGGCTGGTGCCGCCGAGGCGTTCCACCAGCACGACGCGCCCTGTAAGCGCTTCGCCTAGTCGCCCCGCCTCCACTGATCGATCTCCAGAGGAATCGACGCAGAGGTCTTCGGGACGTATCCCAAGCGTCAGCGGCTCCATGGCCTTTGCTGTTTTCTCCCGGGGCACCTTGATGCTGATGCCTTCGGCGATGAAGAACACCTGGCCATTGTCCTCCCGAAGGCCGCCCTCCACGAAGTTCATCGGCGGGGTACCGATGAAGCCCGCGACGAAGCGGTTAACTGGAGCACGGTAGAGCTCGATCGGCCGGCCAACCTGCTGGATGCGTCCGTCGGCGAGCACGACGATGCGGTCGCCGAGTGTCATAGCTTCCACCTGGTCGTGCGTGACGTAGATGGTCGTGGTCTTTAGTCTTCGCTGAAGACCACCTATCTCGATGCGCATCTGCGCGCGAAGGCCGGCGTCGAGGTTTGACAAGGGTTCATCGAACAGAAACACCTTGGGTTCGCGCACCATCGCGCGGCCCATCGCCACCCGCTGGCGCTGTCCTCCGGATAGCTGCTTCGGCTTGCGATCGAGCAGCGGCGCGAGACCCAGCGTGCCCGCGGCCCACGTGACACGCCGGTCGACCTCCTGGCGCGGGATTTTCCTGACACGGAGTCCCAGCGAAAGATTCTCGCGCACTGTCATGTGGGGGTAGAGCCCGTAGTCCTGGAACACCATTGCTACGTCGCGTTCGCGTGGAGGCAGCGGCGTAACGTCGCGCTGGTCAATTCGAATCGTCCCTGACGTCACCTCCTCGAGACCAGCAACCATGCGGAGAACGGTCGACTTGCCCGAGCCCGAGCCTCCGACCAGCACCAGCAGCTCTCCATCGGCAACCACGAGATCGAAGTCCTCGACGACGGTGGAGTCGCCGAATCTCTTGCGCACGTGCTCGAAGGAGACAGACGGCATTATCCCTTGATCCCCGCGCCGGCCATGCTCTCGATGAAGTTCCGCTGGAGGAACATGTACGCGATCACGACGGGCACGACGAGCACCATCGCCGAAGCGAGCGACACGCCCACAGATCCCGCGCCTCCACCGAGCGCAAACACCGTGAGCAGCTGCGGCAGCGTCATCAGCTGCTGGTCGCGCACGACGAGCAGAGGCCAGAGCACCTCGTTCCACGAACCCATGAAGGTGAAGATCGCGACGATGGAGAGCACCGGCTTGGAGAGCGGCCAGAAGATCGTGAAGAGAATCCGCAGCTCACTCATTCCGTCCATTCGGGCGGCGTCGATGAGCGATTGTGGGATCTGGAGAAAGAACTGCCGCAACATCAGAATCGCGGTGGCGTTGAACAGGTACGGTACGATGAGCGCCGCATACGTGTCGATCCAGCCGAGCTGCACGATCAGGGTATAGAGTGGGATCAGCGTAAGCTGGCCGGGAACGAGCAGCACCGCGAGCGTCGCAGCGTTGAGCGCCGGACGCCCACGGAATTGAAGGCGCGCCATCGCGTAGGCTGTCATCGACCCGAACACGAGGACCGCGAGGGTGATCGTCGTGGCGACCAGCGTGCTGTTCACCAGCGCGCGTCCGAATGGTGCACGTGCCCACATGGTCCGGTAATTGTCGAGCGTGATCTGGTCCGGTATTAACGCCAGCGTGCCGACCTCAGAGGGCGGCTTGAATGTGCTGGAAGCCATCCAGAGGAATGGATAGATGAAGGTCAGGGCCGCGAGAGTCAGCCCCGCATACAAGCCGATCCGGCGGAGCGTTTTCACAGTGCCTCGGCCTTGCCGATCACCCGGCGCTGAATGAGCACCACCGCGCCGATGATCAGCGCCAGCGCGACACCGATGGTGGCGGCATAGCCCATCTTCTGATACGAAAAGGCGTTGGTGTACAGATAGAGCACGACCGAGTACGTGCGACGAAGTGGACCGCCACCGGTCATCACGTACGGCTCGATGAACAGCTGGAAGCCGTTGATGGTGGAGAGGGTTATCACGAGGATCGTCTGCGGCAACAGCATCGGCAGCGTGAGGTGCCGGAAGCGCTGCCAGGAGGATGCCCCTTCGATCTCGATCGCCTCCTGGCAGCTGCGGGGGATGTACTGAAGTCCCGCCAGATAGATGATCACGTAGAAGCCGACATTCTTCCACGTCACCATCACCGCGATCGCGGGCATGGCCGTCAGCGGATCGGTGAGCCACGGCACAGGCGCCAATCCGACTCGGACGAGCAGCTTGTTGATCAGGCCAACATCGGTGGCGTAGAGATTACTCCAGAGGATGGCGACCACGGCGCCGGAGATCACGACGGGGAGGAAGAACGCGGCCCGCCAGAAACTGCGCAGCACCAGTTGGCGATTGAGCGCGAGTGCGAGGGTCAGCGCGGTCACGATCTGGAGTGGAACGTGGATGCTGAGGAAGACGAACGTGTTCCCAACCGCGCGCCAGAAGCGCCCATCGTTCGCCAGCAGCCTCACGTTGTCAAATCCGGCGAAGGATGGGGCCGTCACCAGATCCCACTGTAAAAATACCAGCACCAGCGCGAACACCATCGGATAGACCGCGAAGAGCAGCAGAAAGGCGGCGTATGGTGCCGCGAGCAGAGACCCGGACCGCTGCTCAGCGCGCATTCACGATGTTCCTCGCTTCGGCGGCCGCCCGTGCCAGTGCCTGCCGCACTGGGACTTTGCCGTACACGGCCGCCTCCTCGTACGCTTCCGAGAGGAGATCGAAGATCTCGACCACGTCAGGATCCACATCGATGTCACGCGCCCGCTCGACGTAGGTGGCATAGGTCCCCAGGATCGGCCAGCGTTCGAGCGCAGCCGCGAAGCGCGGATCGGAGGCAAGGTCCCGCCTGTATGGCAACTGGCTCGCTTCCTCGATCAGCAGACGATCGGCTGCCGGCGAGGTGAGATACGCCACGAAGCGCGCCGCCGCATCGGGGTGCCGCGTAGTGGAGAAGATGGCGATGCTGCGCAGATCGGCGAAGGCGAAGCGATGGTCCGGATCGGTACCATCAGCCGCCGGCACGGGCGTGACGTCGTAGCGCAGGCCGCGGATCCTGAGCTCGTTCAGCTCCTTCAGGAACCAGGGCCCAATGATCTTCATCGCGACCGTTCCGTCCGTGAACGGATCGCGTCCGAGCGCGAAGTTCGAGCGAGGCAGCCTCCCTTCCGCAAATCCGCGCCGCAACACCTCCAGCGCCGCCACCGCTGCGTCATTCTCGAAGACGACCTTTCCATCGACGACGAGCGTTCGGCCTCCGGAGCTGGCGAGATACAGCGGATAGACATCATAGAAGCGCTCGTGCCAGGTCGTCTTGAGCGTCGCCCAGAACGCCCATCGATCGTTGCGGCCGTCGCCGTCGGTATCGCGTGTGAGCCGTCTAAAGGCGTCGAGGAGCTCGCTGTGCGTGCGCGGAGGGTCGACCCCGGCCGCCGCCAGCAGATCGATGTTGTACATCAACATCTCGGGATTCGTCTTCCATGGGAAAGCGTAGATGCCGCCGTCGGGCAGACGGAGCGAGGCGAGCATCGCCGGATCCGTGCGCTCCCTGAGGCGCGCGGCCGTCGCGACGCGATTGTCCAGACGCACGACGCCTTTCGCCCGTACCAGGCGCGCCAGCAGCGCGGACGAGACATTCGAGCTGACGTCGGGGGTGGCTTTCGCGACGATCGCGGCCAGCAACACTTCTTCGGAGGAACGACCGGCTGGCAATGGTTGCACTCGCACCTGGACACCGGGGTTCTCCGCGTTCCACTGCGTCGCGAGCCGCATGGCGAGTCGCGTTTCGGGCGGATTTGCCGCGGGCCAGTAGGTCAATGTGATCGGGGAGACAGTCGTGCCGGCAATCTCGTGGCCGTCCAGGACGACGGCGCCATTGGCCGCGCGTCGCAGCACCAGTCGCTCACCGCCGGGACCAGCGAACTCACGGCGATCGGGAATGCCCGCGAGCGACAACGCTGGCGCGCCGAGCGCGCGATAGTTGATGTATTCCGCCGCATCGGGGTTGCCGGCGACACGCTGGAGCGCCAGCAGTGCCTCGATCGTTGATTCCGCACCGGCGTTCCGATTCACCCGCAGCGGCGCAGGACCATCGATCCCATCGAACGTCCGACCCGTCTTTTCGTCGTACATGCTCAGGCGCGCGGGATTGGCGCCGAGAAACCAGCTCGCCACCAGCCCCGCGAAAACCGCGTACCGGCGTTCACCCGTCGCGTCCGCCAACGCGAGATAGCCCTCGACGATGGGCCCGATGCCATACGCGATCTGCGGAAACCATTCCGTCGTCCGCCCCCCGTCCGGTGAATTCGCCGACCGCGACGACGTCACGGATGACGATGAGATCGTCGACCGCGATGTGATCGCGGATGCCACCCGTCCAGCGAGTAGAAACCGCCCCCAAAGCGCGTCCGCCTCGCGTCGGGCGGCCGTGGCGAAATCAGGACGGTTCAGGACAATCGCGGCCTCCGCGAGCGCGGTGGTTGGCCGTGATCCCCACGCGTGCCACGTCGCGCCGGGACGATCCACGCGCGCGCCCCACGGCGGAGTTTGCATCGAGCCCATCGAGAGAGGAACGAGAAGCGCGACAGTTCTCTCCGCCAGCCCTGTGATTCGCGGCAAGGGCTCGGCGCGTTGCAGCGCCAGCAATCCGAGCAACGCTTCCGCGGTCGCCGTTGCGGATCCACCGATGAGACGGCCGGCCTCGATCTCGCGCGCCATCCGGTTCACCGCGCGGTCAAGCGCCGGCCGCACGGTCTTCAACTCGCTGGAATCACGCGGACCGAGCACCCGCACCGCTTCGCCGAGCGCCCATATACTGCGCGCCGCCCAATAAGCCATGCTCTTTCGGCTGCTCGCCGCGTCGCGGTTGGGCCGGCCCTGTGCGTCGATGAAATTGACGAACTCGCCATCGCCCTGCTCCATCGCGACCACGAAGGCGAGCAGCCCAAGCGCTTCGTCACGCGCACGCGCGTCGCCTGTCGCTTCGTATGCGTGCAGATAAACCACCGCCGCGCGCGCCGCGTCGTCGAGGCTCGCGATCCCCTCGTATCCGTCCCGCGCCGGGGAGCCGGTGGGGCGATAGTCGGGTGCCTCCGCGTAGAGCGCGACGACGCGCACCGGTCGGCCTCTCACCACAGCGTCGAGGCCCAGGCTCTGTAGATAATCCAGACGGATGGCCAACGGCGCAGGACCCGCAGGCGACGCGAGGGTTTCAGGTTGGCGACCGCAACCGGCGAAGAGATGGGCGACCAAGAATATCGTCACGATGTTGGCCGCTCGTCGCGCATGCGAGCCGGTCAAGACGGGCCCTCGACCTGACTTCACCGCATCGGCAGTGGAACCTCGCCTCACACGCACGCTGGTGATCGCAACGGCACGCCGCCCGCTCACACTAGGCACGATGGTCGTGCGGCTATCGTAGGTGTCATAGAGGGTGAACGACGTGCCGGCATCAAGAGCCTGCTGCCTTACTTGCTCAACTTTTGCGGGCATTGCCACTTCACGCTCACCGTAATCCGTACCACCGGGGCTAACAAACTCTTCGATGAGGCCTCGCAAGGCGCTTTGGTGGCGATACCGCGCCATGCCGATAATCGGACTCCGCGATTTCGTCATAGCCTCGCCCGAGGAACTGGACGAAACAGAACCCGTGGACGAAGGGATCAGCCATAAGAGCGAGCTTGCCCCACTTGTGCGTAGCAATGGGCTTCTCCAGCTGCGCCTCAGCCGATACAGCTCTCTGAACCGCCGGTTCCATCTCATCAACCACGAAATCCAGATGGACCGGCGTCCAATGGCGCCCGTAACTCCGACGCCGCGAGGTTGTATATGAGGCCGGCGTCCCAGGTTACCTGACGAGCAGGTAGATTGGCGACGAATTCCCGAGCATCTCTACTCCGAAGGCTCCGAAGCGACCCAGAATTTGACTCGCTTGTATCAAGTTTGGGTCTTAAGGAGTCTCGACTCCGCCTTCGGCTTGTACAGAAACGCTGGGATGGTCAGTCCATTCGTGAAGGGATAGCGGACGAGTTCAGGTTCAAAGAGAGCATCGGCGTGAAGCCCGCCCACACTACATTCACCAAGCTGCCTCGTTCATCGGGAGCCAGCCGCCTGCGACGAACCTGATTCAACCTCCACGAGATAGAGCTCACCATCGTCGCGAGAACGAAAATGCGTCACAAG
This sequence comes from Gammaproteobacteria bacterium, assembly GCA_050740915.1. Lineage (GTDB taxonomy): Bacteria > Pseudomonadota > Gammaproteobacteria > JBOHHR01 > JBOHHR01 > JBOHHR01. The sequence goes on from JBOIEG010001031.1 coordinate 8,378, forward strand.
CAGTCGCTTTCCGTCACTCGAAAAATCCAACGCATAAGAGATTCCGCTCTCTTCAAAGACCCGACGGGCCTCGCCGCCGTCTGCTGGCTGGACATACACATCGGAATCTTTTCCGTTTCGGCCCGTGCCGCTGTACGCGATCAAGCGACCATCCGGCGAAATCAAAAGCCGTTCGTGACGACAAGCGGTCGCTCAACCCAATGAAGCTGCGCCGTGGAACCGAAACGAGTCGAAATCAACATCGCACTGCCATCCGCAGACACGTCCACGAGCTCCGAAGGGCGCGTCTCGAGATAGGGCCAATGCATCGCGTAGCCTCATCAACGATCTGTGGGACCCCGCTGACCAGCACGTTCTCGTTGCCTTTGTGAGCGCGAATTCCCGGCACGGTCGAGTGAGCGCTGGGCAGCGTGCCGGTATCGGGTTGAGCCGCAGCAAGAAACGAAACAATCAAGAGAAAATCGATCATTGTCGCTATACTATCTTGAATCGTTCACACGCGCATTACTACGAGCCGTCGGAGGGTGCGATGGCGTCATAGTATGCCTTGCTCGCGTTATGAGAGTTATCTTCTGCATCACAGCACCTTCTGCTCTATCGTCACCATGTGTATCGACGATAGGTGAGGTGACGAGTAGCGTCAGTGAGTGATCGTGTGCATAATGCGCAATCGGATGGTTTCTTGGGGTCCAACCCCTGGTGTAGCTCGAAGAGCGGCGACGGGTCTTGTGACATTAGTTCAACCTTGACACGCTCAGAAGGTGACACCTGCCGATGTTTAGGTTTTTGCCCGGACTGATTCTACTTCACGCCGCCACGGCGGTCCTCGTGTATGCTGCGTTGAGCCAACCGGTTAAAGGTTATTGGATTGCGTTTGGCTTGATTGCGCTGTTGACCAACGTGCTGACAGCCTTTTGGTTCGGTGCCATCGCTAAGCAGATCAAGAAAGACGCGGTGGCGCGTGCGAAAGAGGTGTTTGCCAAAGAGCGGGAGCGGCTACGTCTGCGGACGAAAAAGGAGAAGGGCAAGCTCATCGAACAGAGCCACAAGCGTGTTGTTCAGGAGACAAACCGTGCGCAGGCAAAAGCGAACTTCAAGGTAGGCGCAGCATTCGTTGGCGCTCTAAGCGTCGGTGCGGTGATGCTTTTTACCGAACTTGTGACCTTAGGGTTGCTTACCTTATCCACAGGCGGGGGAGCGTTGGCAGGCTATCTCATGCGAGAGCGGAAAGCACAACGTGGGCAACGGACAAGCTACGAGAGCTTGGGCGAGCCCTCCCCAGGGAAGGTGATTGAGGCCAAGGTTCGCGAAGCGCTTCCCTTACTTTGAGAAGAGGTCCAACTAGTGTAGTGTCCCTTAAATAACTTTACAGTTAAGCCGCCTTCTTTTTCCCTCGGGGCAGGGTGGATCCGGGCTTGATCTGCTCCATCTTGACCCGCGCCCGC
>JBOIEG010001032.1:0-3262 GCA_050740915.1 Gammaproteobacteria bacterium
AAGAAGATCGAGCGGGCGCGGGTCAAGATGGAGCAGATCAAGCCCAGATCCACCCTGCCCCGAGGGAAAAAAGAAGGCGGCTTAACTGTAAGGTTATTTAAGGGACACTACACTAGCGATAGGTATCGGCAATCGCTTTCACGCCAGACCTGCGCGTTTCCGGCCTCGGCGTAGACCTGATCGGCCAGTTTTTGGCCGATCAGCTCAAAACCCACGGTCAGCCGGATGGTGGTCTCGGCGGAGTGCGCCATCAGCGGTGCGACCGTTATCGCGAGAAGCATCGCCCCCTTCTTCAATGCCATGACTGTATATATTACAGCGGTATTCGCGAGGAACGATAACCATCCAACCTCGAGTGTCAACGGCAGCTGAACTTCAAGCGGGGAATTTAATAGCCGCCTGCCTTGGCGCTAGCGCGCTGTTTGCCTAGTCCGACTGGCACGCTTATATTGCAGACCCCACAAGCTCGAAGGATCCGTCTTGATCGCCAACTCAGGGCTCATCCGCCCGTGCAAGATTTACATCACGCATTGCAATTCTTACCGATAACCCTGCCTAGAAACTCAGGCATGCTGCCTCAGGGACATGAAAAATAAGTAAATAACGGTCCTGGCACGCAACATGATGGAATTGACTTACCTCGGCCGTTGCGCCGGGAACTAGTAATGTTTTTCCGAAAGGAGGACAAACATGAACTGGGAACAAGTCAAGGGTAATTGGAACCAGGTCAAAGGCAAGGCCAGGCAGATGTGGGGTGACATCACGGACGATGAGCTCGATGTCATCGCCGGGAAGCGCGAGGAGTTGGTCGGCCGGCTGCAGGCCAAATACGGCTACACCAAGGAGGATGCCGAGCAGAAAGCAGACAACTGGGTCAGCGGCCTTCAATAGTGAGAATGGCCAGTGGCCTTCATTAGTGAGCAGTGCGCGGCACGGATGCCGCGCGATTCCTAAAAGGTGTTTATTTAAATGAGGAGTGTAAAAATGAAAGGTTTCACGTCATCGATGGCTGTATTAGCTTTAATAGCCTCGGGTGCCGCTTGGGCAGGCGAAACCTCAGGCAAACCGTTCAAGTCGAGTGAGACCACAGATCCTACGGCGGAGGAGCGAAGCGGCGCGGTTCAGGACGAGGTTCAAGGAACGCAAAGCCGTCAAGGTGCGGCAGAGCGACAAAGCGGCCAAGGTGAGGAAACGCAGCAAACCCAGGGACAAGGATCCGAGGAGAGCGGCGCGGTTAGTTACATCGACGATGCGATGATAACCGCGAAAGTAAAAGCGGCGCTGGCACAAGACCCTGGAGCGAGTGCCTTGGCGATCGAGGTGGAAACCACCAAAGGCACGGTGCAGCTAAGCGGAACTGTGGACAGCGCAGATGAGAAGATGAAAGCAGAATCCATTGCTCGCGGTGTGGATGGCGTTAAGGGCGTCGAAAACGGACTCAAACTCGGTGGTTAAATGATCGCCCCAATAAATCCATAAGAACCCATGAGTTGTAGCGTCCCCGGTCGGGTTGGGCCTGGGGACGCAACTTTCCTGAGTCGAGATGCCACGACAATCCCCTTACCGGAAGGCACATACGACGATACGAATGCGCACATGAAAATTTTCGAAGCCAACAAATACTGCGCATGATGTAGGAGGCAGACGAGCGCCCGATGAGATCAGCGCAAGCGTTGCCGCTCAAACATCCTCCCGTCAAGGAGCCGCCGCCCAAGGAACCGCCGGTGGAAGAGCCAGACGAGTCGGAGCATCCACCGAATGGTGATCCCAAGATCGACGAGCCAGACGAACCGGCGTAGCTTAGCTGGGGCCTAAGCTCTCCAGCAAGCCCTGTTGTTTTTTTACAGTGCTTTGAGTGGATTGCCCATCGCCTTTCGACTTAAAGAGGCATACGGGCTCTTCAGCAACAAACGTCCCGTTGGGCCGATAAATCCCTCTGACCCGATCCACCCGCGGATGCTTTACGGATTACCTCCGTTAGCTTCAATAACACGGGCGGTACCGGTAGCGTCTATATTTATACCGTCACCCGGATGGCCGCGGGCCCCCATCCACTTGCTAGCGGTCTGCCGGGAAAGACTGATTCGGCAAGGTGATCGCGGTAAAGAGCTCGGTGACCTCGGGGTTCCTTCGCGACTGCCGTTTCTATACCCGGGAACAAGCCGCACGGGCGATAAGTCGATAACGTCTCTAAACGGGTTGCGAAGAGGCATCCGGCAAGGTTTACCCGAGGATAGGTAATTGTTACCGATCCGGCCCGCTCGGATCCTTTCCGCCGGCGCCTGGCTGCTCGGCTATCGCCTTGATAAGGCGCCCGTATTATCCACCTCGTCGGTATTGGTATAGGGCTTGCCCAAACTAAATCAAGCGAAACCCAGTGGGCAAGGCCCGGGTATCCGAAAGTCCGATGAAACTACGGAGGTAATAACCATGACATTGAGCAAGACCTTGATCCCCGCGCTGATCCTCTGTCCGGTTCGGGTGGGGCGATGGCGGCGGAAGAATCGATAGAGACCATGCCTAGCTTCAGCCAGGTGGATGCGGACCAAAACGGCGGCACCTCCACGACCAAGGCGCAGGCAGTGCATGGCTTAGTCGAGGTGTTCGCGCAGGCGGACTTCAACACCGGCGGCTGGCTCAACCAGGGCGAATACACGGCAATACAGCAAGCCTCGGAAGGAGACCTAAGCCGAGTGCTAGGATCTCATCTCCCAGTTTAATCACGTGCGAAGGCTTGCTACCGGGTGGACCAGGGCGCCGCGTCAGTCAGAGGCACCCCGACGATGTCTGCGGCTTGGTAAAACGGATCCTCGCCGCGGCCGCGCCGATGGGAAACGGGAAGCGATGCGTTGAGCTCAACCATACGGTAGTGCCGTCGCGCGACAAAGTAGCGTCGCCGAAGTTCTTCGCGAGGATTCGCGCCCGTGGCGCGGCGACATCGGCGGAATAAAGACCGTCTGGACGAGTCAATTCCAATAGAGGTATGAGTCTGAACGATCGGTTTTGGATTGCTAATTGAATAACCGATTGTTGTTGCCTGTGGAGCTTGTGGACAGCCGCCGACCTGTGGGCAAGCGGTGGGAAACGCGCAGCGTTTTCCACGATTTGTCCATAGGATTGCGCGCAGCGCAAAGACGGGAATCGGCGTAGCCGACTGTTCGCAAATCCACAGGCTGGTTGTGGCTGGAACGAAGTCAAGCGGCAGATTGGGATCGTTTGTGGATGGAAAGAAAGAGGCACCGGCGCGCATCGTTCATGCGCG